>NZ_CALKQY010000014.1:0-84113 GCF_937990675.1 Hoylesella shahii
CTCGAACCGGGGACCTATTCATTACGAATGAATTGCTCTACCAACTGAGCCATATCGGCCTTTCCCTACTTATTGCATAAGGGCATTATCTCAAATGCGGTGCAAAGGTAGCAGTTTTTTCGATAAATACCAAATGTTTTCTTCATTTTTATTTCCGTTTGTGAATGCGTAAACCTCGTTTTACGGCTTTTGTTTGGTTAGCTCCCCATTGTTCATTCCATACACCTAATGTGCGATTTGCCTTAAAGCAAGCACCATGGTTTTGTTGTTTGGCGATAGCGACTGGCTATATCGCCCCAAACCAATGTTGACTTTTATCCCGATTTTCGGTCGATAAAATAACCTAAAATAAAAAAGGCAGACCCCTACAAAGATATGTTGTATAATCTTTATAGCAGTCTGCCTAGATTGGAGCAGTTATTTAGATATTACTTCTTAACAAACTTCAGCGTAGTTTTTCCCTTGCTGATGAGATATACCCCAGCGGGTAGATTGGTAACATCAATAACATTGTCGCCTGCTTTTACATCGTACTTGCAGATGAGGTTGCCCGAAACGCTAAACAAGTTTAACACGCCAGCCTCTTGAGCCGAAATGGTTATTTCGCTAGTTACAACATTCGCGTAAAGTGTAAGTTCGGCCTCGTTTGCTTTCACTTCACCAATACCTAATGTATTATCAATAGCATTTCCATCGGCCTTGTTTCCTACCGACTGGTACAGCTGACCAAATGCAGGGGCTGTTTTAAAGTCGAACGTTGGACCCATTGTCGGATTCTTGTCCCATTCACTCATGTCGGCGGGCAGGCTATAGCTTGCATATGTATAGAAGGGTACAGCATCTGTTGGATAGTACATCCAGTTAGTGCCACTCGTGCTATACATGATGTTCATGTAGTAGCGAGAATTGCGTAAGTAAGTCGTTGGCATCACAACATCAATGTATCCATAAGAATTAGGCTTCATAGAAACAGTGCGCTTGTCTTGCATATAGCTATTAATAGCTTTCGAACCATTTTGCATATCAGTTACATAGAAGCATACACGACCTTCAAAGCCCTTTGTGGTTTTCACATAGACGCGAGCAGTGAACTTGCCCGAACTTCTTGAAATATAAGCATTGTCTGTACCAAGATATGAACCACTTTGATAGAAGTAGATGGTTTGCAGCTTAACATCGTCTTTTGTTACCTTATTATTGTTGTTTTCTGGATTAATGGTTAGTTCTCCGATTTTCCAGGCTAGCGTGCCAGAGCTAGCTTTAACAGCTATTTCTTTGTTGTCTACAAAGTAGCCAATAATGAGGTTATATTTGCCCGTGTTGAGCGTCTTCAAGTTATCGTTGGTGTAGAATGAGAATGTAACGCGCTGACTTTTTTCCACTTTTGCATTGCCTTCGCAGATAACGGTGGCCGAACTCAAATTCGTAGACGTTATTGGTAGTGCATACAATCTAAGCTGTCCGTTGTACGATGCCTTACCTTCGTTGGCCAATGTAGCCACAATCTTGGCATTTTCTCCCTTTGTAATGTAGCTTATCACTTTTTGTACAGCCACTAGTTCAGGTTTCGCTGTGGTAACATCTGGGTCGGGTTCAGGGTTGGGTTTAGTTTTTCCAACGGTTACAGTTCCAGCGATGTCGTTGATGGGTTTATATCCCGAGCCATAGGCATAGTTAACCGATAAGTTGTATGTTCCTGGGTCTATATTGGCCAGATTAGCATAGAAGGTGATAGCCTTTTTGGCATCAGCACCAATAGAAGCAGTGGTTGTACCGATAATAGTAGCCTTGCTATCCGAGTTTTTGAAGATAGCTAAAGCAAGTCTGCCATAATAACTTTCCTCCGAATTAGAATTACCCACGGTGATGGTGATAGGCACCGAATTGCGCTGTTCCAAAGTGGTTTGTGCACATTTAGCGGCTATATACAGGCTAATTTCTGTTTCTTCGTCTGGATTGGGGTCGGGTTTTGGGTCGGGATTTGGGTTAGGGTCTGGCTCTGGGTCGAAGTCGCGATCGGGTTTCAGATAGCGAAGCATCTGTTGATTTGAGCTGTATCCACCAGCACCACCGCCGATGCCCTCTTGTCCTGGTCGAAGCACGTTGAGCAGATGCCATCCGTTAGACGAATAGTTCCATCCCCAGTCTACGTGAACATAACCGTTTGAGGCAAATCCGTCGAGCACAAAGCAGTGTCCGCCTCCATTAGAATAGCCCGCATATACCACGGGTCCGTAGTCGCGCATCTCGTCGTGAATTTCTTTGAGCCATGCATTGTCATAATAGTTGTCGCGCTCAAGAAATCTAACCGTGTTTTTATACCCAAAGTTTCTTGTTAGCACTCTTGGGGCCTTGTATACGAAAGCACCCGAGCCACCAGCTGCAGCAGGGTTATAATCCATTTCTACTGCATAACCGATGTCGCGCAGCAATCTGCCGATGTTGTCGGCTTGCACGTCTGTAACCCTTCTTCCTGTTAGTCTGTCACGACCTGCTCCGTCCACTCCGGCGGGCATTTGACTCCAATCGTAAGCTGCATTTTCAGAGCCGTTGCCATCGAAATTCAACGCCATGTATTTTCCTTTCCAATAATAGCTCACAGAGCCAGTTGCCTTACGTGGCCACTTATGCCAGCGAAGCACGGTGCAGATACCCGTTGCAACGCATCCCGAAACGGTGGGATAGCTGTTGCCGTTATAACGATAGTTAGGCGAATACTGGTTGAAGGGCCAGCTTTGTCCCCAGCTAATGGGTGTGGCTAGTTTCGTGGTTCTATCGGTAGCATATTCCAACAGTGGTTGGATTTCTATTTGATAGTTGCGTGCACGAGTGGTTGCAGCCATTTTATACTCGTTGGATGGGATGTCGGGTTGGTTTTCGATGGCCCACTTTATTTGGTTACGATATTCGTCGTACATCCATTTAATAGATGGATGGTTTTGAATATCTTGTTCGGTGAGTGTTCCTTTGTCCGAGAAAGCGAGAACTGTTTTCACACGATTATCTGCTGCAATCACCACATAGCCTTGCTCGTTCCCTCGATTAATGATGTAGAACAAGTTTTCTTCAGCCTGTCCGGCTCTAGTTATTGCCGACGCTTTATACGTCATCTTCAGTTGTGCTCTTGTTGCGCCTGCTCCGAAGAAGTTTTCAGCCAGTTTCAATGCCTGTGCTTGGTCGATAGGTCCTGCAAAAACCATCTGGCAAAGCAGCATCAGGAACGCTATCAGTGTAAATGACTTTTTCATTTTTGTATATTATATTAATCCCAAATCGTTCATTAGTGTGGGGTGTGGCTCTGAAAGGTTTTAAGCTTTCTACAATAACTAATCGCCTTTGTGTGTGTAGTCAATGGTACGACTATTTTTGGCTTTAGCTTGTGGCCAACCTCGTCTAATGAACGATTTGGGGGAGTAAGTTATTACTTAAAGAACTTAATATCCATAATCTCTACATAAGCATGAATCTTAATTTGCTTGTAGCTGCACTCAAGTTTCACAATGGGTGTTTCGCCTTTGAACATTGAGTAAACGCTACCAAATGTATGGTTGTATTCCGTGCGGTCGTAGTTATATTTGTAAATACCATTGTCGGTATGAAGGTCGGTAATGAAAGTCATCTTCATATGGTCAACGAAGTCTTCCAAGCTTTCTTCTCCATTTCTATCAAATTCAATGTTTACAATACCGCCTTTACCAATCTGGTGCATGGCTTCGTTCTTCTCGCGATAGTTAAAGTAGAACGGATTTTTTTGTGGGATGTTCAGCAGTTCGTACTCTTGTCCGTTAAGTGCGATGGCAACTTTACCCCAGATGTTGGCCTTCTTGTCGAGGTTGGGGAAGGGTCCTGTGTTCTTACCCGAGAAGCCCAGCACGCGCACTTGCATGCGAACCTTGTTGAATGTAGGAACGAAGTCGCGTTGCGTAACAGTAAACTCGTTGCTTGTTACTACGCGAGCCTGCGTGTTGTCAACAGCATAGCGAAGCGAGAAGCTGATGGGGTGCATCTGTTCCATGGGGATGTCTGCTGCGAGGAACTTTTGGAACGAGTCGATGTCGCCCTTTAAGATTTCTTGTTGGATGGTTTTACCGCCGCCTAATACGGTGATATGTACATCACTCTTTGCAAGCATCTTTCTGTAATTTACCGCTTGGTCAACCGAAACGTTAACGTCAACGCCCTTAATTTGGTTCAATGCAAATTCAATAGCCTCGTTAATGTTCTTTTCGTTCTCGTCGGTTTCGATAGACAAGTATATAATTCTACCATAGTTGATGTTAGAAATGTATACGGGTTGGTATTCGTCTAGCGCATCTTTATCAATAGATTCGAAGATAGTACCCTTCTTTGGTGCATCGGTCGAAACAGAGAAATGCTTTTGGATAAGGCGAGCTAAGATATGATTTTTCTTCTTGTTGAAGTTAAAACCTAGGTTCACCGAACCATTACCCACAGGAGTAGTTACTGCAACGCCCAGTTTAGTAACGAGTTCCTCTTGAGAGTTGATTTTCTCTACGCTCTCAATGGTTGTTACAGGCGATTCCTTCCAATCCATGTTGGCCCACTTATTCCATACGGCTTGGTATTCGCTCTTGCGGATGTTAGGGATGGTGGCCGATGTTTCGTTTGCTTGGGCGGGATTAGCAGGCGACAAACTGATAGAGAATGTCACATCACCCGTTTGGTGTGAAGTAATCATGGCGTAGGTTCCGTTTGAGATGGTACCGCCTTTAAGCACGCAACCAGGATAAATAATGTCGACGGTTGGGTCGAAAAGGAAGTTTTCATCAAACGTTTGCGTCATTTTGTAACGCCGTGTGGTTTTCACCCAGTTGCCTGGTATGCCATTCAGTACGCCCTCATTTTCTAGTACAGGAGCGTTTTCGTCTACTGGCACAGGTGTTCCATCATTTGGACTAACGGGTGCAGTTGCGCGTGTCATGTTTGGTGCTAATGGCAACGTGCGCAGAAAGTTTTGAATGTCTGCCTGTTTGTCCAATAATTTACTCTCGTTTTGTTGCTCTCCTTTTTGCTCAATTAATTGTTCATCTTGCGAACAAGAGCCCAATGTCATGGCGAATAATGCCACTGAAATTGGCAGAGCGGCCTTCAATAAATTTACTTTCATACTTACAAAAATTTAGGTTGTTTCTATTAAGTGATAGACTGCAGAAGCTGTAGTCTGAATGGTTATTATATTGCATTACAGCACTATACGATGAGTAGGGAAGTATTATTTGTTCACTTCATGTATTGCTTGCCTTATAAATGGTCTAATTCTCAAGGTTGGCATTTACTCAATCAACGGTCTACTTTTTAGCTTTCTATGCGTGCTGTGTTATTTCGAATCTCGAAGGCAAAGTTAGTCTTTTCTTTTTACATTGCAATAGCTTATAGTTCAAAAAAATGATAAAATGCTATCATATTAAACTTAATTTGCGCTTATTGTAACATTTAGGTTCGAAATATGGACTTTTTATAGTTTCGTGACAATTATTTTTGTGTTATTTAAGCCTGATAATGAATATATTAGCCGTTGTTTGGTGGTGTTTTGTTTCCCTGGTTTCAAATTGTTACTAAAGATTGTTTTATATTACTATCTTATAAATGTAATAAATCAAACAGTTTTATGCTTTTTATGACGAGTAATTGCTGTTTTTGTTTTCTATTATTTGCGTAAAATTAGGGTGTTGCTTTCTACTGCTTAATTGTTATCACGTTCCTTTTTTACGCTTTGTCGTATCCTCTGGGCTTATAATTTTTAAATGTCGGAGTTGTGTTTCTAGGTATGGGGTGGGGCAGATGAAGGGGGCGGGGGGGCTTTTTTTTGTGTGGAGCCTTCTGGTTTGATTGCTACACTCATGTTTCTGTTGGCTATTCGTACCAGGATACGTGCCAATTATTGTTTGTTGTTTTGTAAAATAAATATACTAAGTTTTAGCATCGTGGCTGCCTTCCCTACAAAAAATCTGGACGTTGGGTGAATATAAGCGCGTATTTTAAAAGTTTGTAATATGTTGATTTATTGAGGTTTATCAGTAAAGTTGCAAAAATATGCTTTTCTTTGGCGTTAATGAAGAGATTACGGCATGATTATGCGTTTTGCAAAACGTCTACAATTCGTTTTTGTGCCTAAAGGATAATCCTTTTATAATCAGTTGTTTATATGTTTCAAGGGCGCTTATGGAGTGTTGTTTGCTGCAAAAATAATGTGTTTTGCTACAAATAACCTTGCGTTTTTATGCTAAACGCAATGCGATCTGCTGCTAAATGCAAGATATTTTGCTGCTAAATGCAAGGTGTTTTGGTGCTAAATGCAAGGCAAATTACAAATTCCGACTGCATATTTTTTTTGTTGTTGATGCAAATTTGGCTTGATTTTTCTTCAAAGAGAAATGCAAAAACATAGTAAATAGCAAAAAATGGATCGAAAAACAAGTAAAAAGCCTTCGCGCTTTTTTTTGTTTTGGTGCGTTTTATATCGTTTTTTGGGTTCGTGTTCGTCTAGAATTGGGATGCGTAGGGCGTGGTTTTGTAAAATATAATTACTAGATTTACGTCTTATCTAGTTAGCCATCTGCAGAAATTTAAAGGCAGTATGATTTTAGAAGAGGGTATTTGGATAAAGGAAGCGACAAGAAGTAAACATCCAACTTAACTTGGATGTTATACCGCTTATCGCATGTTTTATATTGTTCTCAATGTTTCAAGTCAGTCTTTCGTTTGCTTGTTGTTATCTTCGCTGTATTACTCTTTTGGCGTTGTAGATTGTGCTTTCAAACATAATACAGGCAATGCGCTCAACCATACACAACATTTAAATGGTTCTAACAGCTGATTGGGGTTAAATGCAGTAGAACTCTGGCACAACACAAACACAAAGGCGTGCTTTGTAAACGCATCGTTAGTAGCAACAGAGGCATGGGCATAACCCAAACCACGAAATGTTGCCTAAGACACATTTACAAAACACGCCTTGTGCATTATTTAGTTCAGTGGAAAGCGGGCGAGCAGCTTACATTACGCCCTTCTCGCGCAGTTTCAATTGCCATTTCCAGGCCGTGCTTAGCGCCTCTTCCAGTTCAGATTCGGCTTTCCATCCAAGCACATTATTAGCCTTGTCGGGGTTAGCCCACACTTTTTCGATGTCGCCTTCACGACGAGCGGCATAGCTCCAATTCACCTTCACGCCAGTGGCTTTCTCAAATTTGTCAACCACTTCGTAAGTACTTACGCCACGACCAGTACCCACGTTAAAGTATTCAATTGGTTCTGTGTCCATGTCTAGCACCCTTTGCATGGCCTTAACGTGCGCTTTGGCCAAGTCAACCACGTAGATATAGTCGCGAATACATGTACCATCGGGCGTGTCGTAGTCGTTGCCGAAAATCTTCAGTTCGTTTCTAATGCCCATCGCTGTTTGTGTAACAAAGGGGATAAGATTATTGGGCACGCCGTTAGGAAGTTCTCCGATAAGAGCCGAAGGGTGTGCACCGATGGGATTGAAGTAGCGAAGAATAACGCTCTTGATGGGTGCGCCGCTGTGAATATAGTCGCGAATAATCTCCTCGTTAATTTGTTTGGTGTTGCCGTAAGGGCTGCAAGCCTCTTGGATGGGTGCGTCTTCGGTTACGGGAAGATGCTCTTTGGTGGGCTGACCGTACACCGTGCAGCTTGAAGAGAAGATGAAACCCTTTACGCCATATACAGGCATCAGTTCTAATAGGTTGAGCAACGACACCGTATTGTTGCGATAATAGAGCAAAGGTTTTTCAACACTCTCGCCCACAGCTTTAGAAGCAGCGAAGTGAATGATACCCTTGATGTCTTTATATTTGGCAAATACAGCCTCTAGCGCCTGCTTGTCGCAGCAGTCCACTTGTTCAAAAGCGGGGCGAATGCCCGTAATTTGTTCAATACCGTCAACCACTTCTGCGTTTGAGTTCGACAAGTTGTCTACAATAACCACATCGTATCCAGCTTGTTGCAGTTCAACTGTGGTGTGCGAACCAATAAATCCAGTTCCGCCAGTTACCAATATCGTTTGTTTCATATTTGTATGGGTGTGTTTGTTGTTTGTCTTTATTATCGTTGTTGCTTGTTGTAGTGAGTGGATGTAGCTGTTAACTGCAAGTGTAAGCAGAATTTAGGCGTCACAGCATTAATACTGTCTCTCGCCAAAGATGTTCGTGCCCACGCGTACCATAGTGCTTCCGCATTCGATGGCGATGGGATAATCGTGGCTCATGCCCCAGCTACGCTCTTTAAACGCCTCGTCTTGAGCAAAATAAAGGCTTTTAATCTCGTCGAAGAAGCGCCAAGCAGTAGTTAGTTCAGCGCGTATTTGCTCATCATTGTCAACATTCGAGGCCATAGTCATCAGTCCGCAGATGCGCACATTTTTCATATCTCTCCATTCGCCAGCTGCCAAGAGGTCTCTACACTCGTCGAGTGTGAGTCCAAATTTGGTATCTTCTTCGGCCACATGCAGTTCAAGTAGCACATCAATAACGCGTCCGCATTTTTCAGCTTGCTTGTTAATCTCGCGCAGTAGTTTTAAGCTGTCTACTGCTTCAATCATACTGATGTAGGGCGCAATAAACCTCACCTTATTTGTTTGCAGGTGTCCGATAAAGTGCCAAGCAATATCTTTTGGCAGTTGTTCGGCCTTTTTGCTAAGCTCTTGTTCTTTGCTTTCGCCAAAAACGCGTTGTCCTTCGTTGTAGGCCAGCATCAATTGCTCGTTGGGATGGTACTTACTAACAGCCACCAGTCTAACGTGTGGTGGCAAGCTTTGTGCCACGCGCTTAAGGTTTCCTGCCACATCGGTAGCCATTATTCTGCCTCCTTGGTGCTTTTGGGGTCTTCTTCGTATTCGGGTTTGTCGTTAGCGACAGTTTTACCCATTGTTGCCATGTGTTCGTAAACGTCCATAATGAGCGTTTCGGTAACGCTAGCAATGTCGTAGGTAATCATTGTGTTACCCATTACAGCGTCGATGTGCTTAACGGCTCCCTGCAAACTGGCGGCTTGCACAAGATAATTAACGTTCGACCTTTTTTCCTTTTCGGTTTTTTCGTCGAGCGTAATAAATTGCAATTTTGCCTTATACCATTTGTCGTCGTTATCGTTTTCGCTGAAAAACACCTCGTGATAAGGTGCGGGTTTGATGCCTGTGATTTTGAAATCTCCCGCAATAAATGCCGACATTTCTTCGATGATAGCGTTTTCGGCTTCGGTAAAGCTTAGTGCGTCTACCACATATTGTTCGGTGATGGGTTTCAACATGCCATCGTCCATGGTTTTGTCGTATCTGATTTTTGTTTCAAACCAGTCTGCAGTTCTTTGTCTCATGCTTGTGTTTTGCTTATTGATTTTGTTGGCAAAAGTAACAAATTAATCCGTAAGGCACAAAAAAAATGTGTCTTATTCAAATAAAATTACTATGCGTGCATTACTTTTCGGATTAAATTCGATAACTTTGCAAATCACCATAAAACTAAATAATTATGCCTGAAATATCTGTTCGTGGGTTGGAAATGCCAGAATCGCCCATTAGAAAACTAGCACCATTGGCCGTTGCCGCAAAGGCCAGAGGAATTAAAGTTTATCACTTGAATATCGGACAGCCCGACTTGCCTACGCCGCAAGTGGGTCTAGATGCCCTGAAACACATCGATCGCAAGGTTCTTGAATACTCTCCATCGCAAGGTTACCAGTCGTACCGAGAGAAACTCATCTCTTATTACAAGAAATATAACATAGACGTAAAGCCCGATGATATTATTGTGACTACTGGAGGCTCTGAAGCTGTGTTCTTTGCACTTATGGCTTGCTTGAATCCTGGCGACGAAATTATTATCCCCGAGCCAGGCTACGCCAACTACAAGGCTTTTGCGCTTTTGGCTGGTGCAACCATTCGTACCATCACTACAACGATTGACGAGGGGTTTGCGTTGCCCAAGGTAGAAAAGTTTGAAGAATTGATAAACGAACGCACAAAGGGTATATTGATATGTAACCCTAATAACCCAACGGGCTATCTTTACACCCGAAGCGAGATGGAACAGATACGCGACTTGGTGAAGAAATACGACCTCTATTTGTTTTCAGACGAGGTTTATCGCGAATATATCTACACCGATGCACCTTACACCAGTGCCTGCCACCTAGAAGGAATTGAGAATAATGTGGTGCTTATCGACTCTGTTTCGAAGCGTTATTCCGAATGTGGAGTGCGTATTGGTGCGTTCATCACGAAGAACGAAGAGTTGAGGGCAACGGTGATGAAATTCTGTCAGGCACGTTTGTCGCCTCCATTGTTGGGACAAATTGTGGCTGAGGCCTCGCTCGATGCACCTGAAGCTTATTTCCGCAGCGTGTACGATGAATATGTAGAGCGTCGCAAATGCCTTATTGATGGGCTAAACAGTATACCAGGGGTTTATTCGCCCATGCCTATGGGAGCCTTTTACACTGTGGCAAGGTTGCCTGTAGACGATTGCGAGAAGTTCTGTCGCTGGTGCTTAAACGAATTTAGCTACGAAGGCGAAACGGTAATGATGGCCCCTGCTTCTGGTTTTTATACCACTCCTGGCGCTGGATACAATCAAGTGCGCATTGCCTACGTACTGAAAAAAGAAGACTTGGAACGTGCGTTGGTGATATTGCGTAAGGCTCTCGAAGAATATCCTGGGCGCGTTGACGAAAAATGAAAAGACTTTTAAAGGTGAAAGAGTGAAAGGGTGAAAAGGTGAAAGAGTGAAAATGGCTTCGTTCGTCAACCCATTATTCTCAACTTGTTATTGATTAACTTGTCATTCATCAACTCATCATTCATCAATTCATCATTCATTATTACAGCAGTTCATTGGTTCATCGGTTCATCAGTTACTGTTCAACAACTCATGAACCCATGAACTCATGAACTGGTCAATTTATAAATTCAACAATTCATTAGTTTGTCAGTTCATCACCCCGTCATTCATCAACTCATCAACTCATCAATGCTTCAATACAACAACGCGTAAACTCATCAATTCCTCAATTTATAACTTCATCAATTTATAACATCTTCTATTTATAAACTCGTAAACTTAACAACTTGTGAATTTACCCTTCTTCCTCGCAAAGCGCATTTATACCAACAACGCCGATAAAAAACGTGTAGATATGCCCGCCATACGCATAGCAATTGCTGGCGTGGCTGTGGGTTTGGCCGTGATGTTGGTATCTGTGAGCGTTGTTTTTGGTTTCAAACACACCATCAGAAATAAGGTGGTGGGCTTTGGAAGTCATATTCAAGTGGCCAACTTTATGACCCTTCAGGCATCCGAACAATACCCCATACAGATGGGCGATTCCATGTTGAAGGTGCTGCGTGCCATCCCTGGCGTGAAACATGTGCAGCGTTTTGCCGTGAAGCAAGGCATACTTAAAACAGATAAAGACTTTCTGGGCGTGGCATTTAAGGGTATAGCGGCCGACTACGACACCACCTTTATACACCAAAACCTAGTGGCAGGCGCCATTCCACACTTCTCGGACACGGTAGGAAAACAACAAATGATGGTTTCGCAGGCCATTGCCGACCAGCTAAACCTTAAACTTGGCGATAAGGTTTTTGCTTATTTCATTGATAATACAGGTGTAAAGGCTAGGCGATTTACCATTGCTGCCATTTATCAAACCAATCTTTCGCAATTTGATAAGGTAACGTGTTTTATTGATTTGTATACGGCGGTGAAGCTAAATGCGTGGGAAACCGACCAAGCTAGTGGCGCAGAACTAACGGTTAACGATTTTAACCTGCTTAACCAAACGGCTGAACGCGTGGTGGAGAAGGTGAACCGCACCATCGATAGTTACGGCGAAACCTATTCTTCTCAAACCATTCAAGAGATGAATCCGCAGATTTTCTCGTGGCTCGACCTGCTCGACCTCAACGTTTGGATTATTTTGGGGCTTATGTTAGCCGTTGCTGGCGTTACCATGATTTCGGGTTTGCTCATCATTATTTTAGAACGAACGGCCATGATTGGCATCCTTAAGGCCATTGGCGCACGTAACACAACTATCCGTCGCACCTTTCTTTGGTTCGCGGTGTTCACCATTGGCAAGGGAATGCTCATTGGTAACCTCATCGGCTTGGGACTTATTGTCTTGCAACATTACACAGGACTGGTGAAACTAAACCCCGCCACCTACTACGTTAGCACTGTTCCAGTAGAGTTCAACCTTTTTGTATGGCTCTTACTCAATGTGGCCACGCTAGTTATCAGCGTGTTTGTGCTAATCGCACCTAGTTATTTGGTGTCGAAAATCAATCCCGCAGCTTCTATGAGATACGAATAAAGAAGGGTGAAAGGGCTTCACCCTTTCACCCTTTCACCCCTCGTTTACTCGTCAAGCATGGTGTCCCAATAGTCTCTATCTAGTTTCATAACCTTCAAAACTCTTTCTGTTTGTAGGCCAAGTCCACATTCATAAATATATTCAGTGAGTTGTTCACCATTAATTAAGATGATGATGGGCGACCCATTTAGGCTTTCAACATATTCGATGGCACCCTTTGTATAAGAGGATGTGGTGATAAATACACCCTTTTTAGAGGGCGTTCCGGCAACAGCGCCAACGAAAGCTTGCACCTCTTTGCGACTAACATGATTGTCTTCTGCATATCTTTTGGCTTGAATAGAGATATGGTTAAAGCCTAAAACATCTTCTTTAATAATGCCGTCGATGCCTCCATCATTAGACAGTTGGGTTACAACGCCTGCATTTTTAATTTCGCCCCCATAGCCCATAGCTTGCAAAAGGTCGACAACTAGTATTTCAAAAGCCTGTGATTTTTTGCTTAAGATGGTTGCTAGTAGGTCTGTTTTTATCGACTGCTTAATGTTTTCGAACGAGTTGTTCAGTGCTTCTTGAGGTGTTAACTCGGTGGCCTCAACAGGGTTTGTGGCATCCGTCGGTGTAGTTACATTCTCGGTAGTTGCTTTGGGCTTGTTTACCGCTTTATTTATAAAAGCGTTTATTTGTTCTTCGTTGCACGAAGCAATCATCTCTTTACCCATTTGGCTAATAACATATTCACCACGCTTAGGTTTTTCAATCAGTTTGGACATAAAGAGGTAGGATAAAGCCCAAGAAATGCGGTCCCTAAACACTTTCCCATTCCCCGAATCGTATATTGCATTTACCTCTTCGGGGGTAAGTTTAAAATGATTGGCTAGGGGAGTTTGCAAATCTTTGGTTTGCATAATGTTGCCATACCTTAATTCTTTGAGTATTTGAATGCGAATTTGTTGAAATGAGGGTATCACGTTGAAAGTTTTAAAAAATGGGGATTAAAAACATATTAAATTCAGCAGTAAAAGGCGAAGTGTGCTACTCTTTTAAACTGTGCACAACCATATTCCTAATATTGCGACCAGTTATTTGTTGTATTAGGCTTTCGTGTAAACATTCATCTGGCGCCCAAAAGTTCTTTATATTAATTCTACGTCCATTACGTAGATAATAGAAAGTATCTTCGTCAAAGCCCACAGCATCCTTCTTTTCTTCATAAAAAAGGGTAGAAAACTCGTACCAACTACCATCTATGCCCTTTACCTTAAAGTGGTCGCCTTTTCCTTCAGGCTTTAAACCACTGCGTAGACAAAAAGTTCTAAGCTGCGGTAGGGTGAAGTAGAGGCCACGTCCTGTTTCGCGGTAAGCAGAGTCGGCACAAACAACCAGCATATAGGGCTTCTCTCCTAAGTCGATAAGGTCGTAGTGTATGCTTTTCGTTGCAATAACCAGTCGTTTGTAAAGCGAGTCGCGTTCTTCTTTGTTAGTTGTTTCTTGCCATTGGGCTTTAAGTCTCAGCTGGTTTTCAGCCCATAGTTGAAACGTTTTATCGTTAACGCCATTGCCTTCGTCGGCCATACGTTGATGATATTTTATTAACTCGTTACACATGTCAATGCACAGTTCTTCCAGTTTGTCATGATAATAATAGTAGTGGTATCTCATATAAGGGCGTTTCGTTTCGTTTGGGTCGTCCTTCTCATCTTCTTTGTCGGATTCTGCTCCAGGCGAACGTTTGCCATATTCCAGTTTATAACATTCCCCTTGCAAGTACATGCGCAAGTAATATTGGTTCTCTTTAAGGTTGTTTTCTCTGCTGAGATAAAGTTCAAATGCTTCTATCAAGCGTTTTGCGCGCCAAATATCGTCCATTGTTTCTAGTGCTAAAGTGGCCGCCCCAAGCGAGAAGTCCCTAACAGGAAACGGTCTCCATATTCGCTGTGTGGCAGCATCCAACTGCTTTAACGGCCCTTGTTCAAATTCCTTTGCACAGCGTAGCGTAACCACTTTATCAAAGTCGGTTATAATACCTTTTCTCGTTTTCATCATAGGGAAGGGGTAACTACTAATATAGCAAGCCACTCTAAACGTGTCTTTAGGATAACCCGATAACGTAAAAGTCCAAATGCGTATGTCGTTTGTCCAGCCACGCTTAGTTGTTCTACTGGAGGAAAGAACAATATCTTGGTTGGGAAATTTTTCCTTAAGGTAGTCCATAACCTCGTCTTCAGATTTGAAACTGGGGAAACAGCTACTCACCACTAATGCTAATAATAGCATAAGCATAAATAATGGCGACTGAGTTATCGTTTTCTTTATTTTCATTGTTGGCAAAATATGGTATTGTTTTAATTGCTTGCGCACGGCCCAATTGCACCTGTAAGTTTAAGTCGTGAACCTTGATGTCTCGCGCTTTTAGGTGTGTGTCAAAGCAAAAGGTAAATTGTTATGTTTGCAAAATTAATAAAATATATGTGACTACGCAATTTTGTTGGAAGTCGTCGTTACTTTTTTATTCTTTCAACAAATGGAGAACGTTTTTATTATCTTTGTGATGCAAAACCTAGGCAATTCTCTATCAGCTGCGAAGTGCTGAACAAAGATGCTTTAAAATCTATAATTCTGCCCCATTTGTCTGTGGCAAAAAGCGGTTATACCTTAAACGATTACCGAGAGAAAGTTATTCACAACATTCTCTACATGCCAGAAAACAGGCTGTCAATGGCAGATTACTGCAACCTTTGCAAGATGCAGGCTCCGTTAACTATAAGCAGCATTCCCTGCAACCGCTCGCGCTAGCGGGCGTAAGGGTACATGCTTTCCGTCAAGTTGCTCGTGTGCGTGCATGCAATACGATCTATTTTGTCCATTTTTAAGCAGTAAATTTAACATTATTATTGCCCTTTCTGTTCACCAACCGCTCACCTTGTCGCAAATAATCGATTCTCGCGAAGGTTTGTTTCGATGTAAAATAGGGTTAGCTTGTAAATGCAATAAGATGAATTTTTATTTATAATAATCGTCGTTTATACCCATTTTGGGGCTATTTGCCGCTAAATGGAGTGCGTTTTGGTGCTAAATGCAGTGTAATATGCTGCTAAATGCAATGCGTTTTGCTGCTAAATGGAGTGCGTTTTGCTGCTAAACGCAATGCAAAATGGTGCAAAATGCGCTATGGAATGGTGCTAAATACATAATGAGAGGTATAAATATCCGCTTCAATGGTATATACAAAACCCTTTCGCGGCATGAAATACATGGCTAAAAAGGGCAAAATGGGCATTAAAAAGTGTGGTTTTGGAGGCTAAAAGCGGATATTTGGCCTTTAAAAAATATGAGCTCGCAACCAAACTAGAAAGTCTAAATGGTGCAAAATGCAGGTTGTGTTCTTAAAAGTAGACAAAATAATAGACGTGAATGGTTAAAAATAGTGGGTTTTTTCCTACTTTTCGGCTTATATCTTCGCTAGATTGGAGTGAAAATTAGAGTGCTGTTGTAAAACAAAAAGAACAAATTGAGGTTTTGAGTTGATGAGTTGATGTATTCAGTAGTTGCTGATTATAAACCTGTGCGTTAATATCTTCAGTATTTCTCATACGAAAGGAGTGTTTGCGTTGGTATCACAAAGATAACAAATACCTTTCAATTTATAGATACATTCACCCCCAATCGCTCCTTAGAGCCTAAACAGATTTTGCTTTATTGTCGAGCAGATGGGCTCTCTTTGTAATGCAGACGTAGTGGGTTACGTCAAGTTGCAAAGACAAACAAGATGGCAAGAAGAAAATAAAAGATGTTAGGAAACAACACAAAAATAAGAATTCTTGAAATATTGTGGTTTAATCACCGATTGGGGATAAAGGTAAAGACGGCCACTTGGTTTTATTTGTACGCAAATACTAATGGCACACGTACTTTAAATCTGGGGGTTATAGGTTTATAGGTTTACCAAAGTGCGTGTGGTGATATTTAGTACAATCAACTGGTCGCTATATATCATGCTGCCTCAACAGCGAAATTACATATATCTTTTACTCTTTCGCGTTGCATTTAGCTGCATACAGCATCGCATTTAGCAACGAATAACCGTGTATTTTGCAGCATTATGCAGTGTGCTTTGGTGCTAATTGTGCACCTTTTCTGCACAAATAGCACTTAAACGAGGGAAACTTTCGCTGCTTAGGATTTCAGTAAAAGGGCGAAGACGTTCTGTTTTTTCACTTAGCTCACCACCATTTGCCTGACATCACGCCCCGTTATTCGGCGTACAAGTGCGTCGTTTACGCATTCTTCGGGCGACCAAAATCCCTGCACCACTACTTTGCGGCCATTTCGCAGATAATAGCAGGTGTCTTCCTCAAAGCCCACTACGTCTTTCTTCTCTTCGTAGAAATGAATGGAAAATTCGTACCTACTTCCATCAACGCCCTTCACCGTAAAATGGTCGCCAGTGCCTTGCACCCGCAAGCCGCTACGTAAGCAGAAAGCCCGTAATTGCGGATAGGTGAAGAAGATGCCGCGGCTGTTTGGGCGCATGTCGCTATTAGCTAAGGTCACCATCATATAAGGTTTTTGTCCCATATCAATAAACACCCGGCGCACGTCGTCGGCGTCAACAACAAGAACCTTGCGTAGCGAGTCGCGTTCCTCTTCGGTGGAAAGTTCTGGCAAGCGCGCTTTGAGCCTTAGTTGTTGCTCAGCCCATTCCTGAAAGTTTTCTTTGGTAACGCCATTGCCTTGGTCGGCCATCAGCTGATGAAACTTCATCACGCTGTTGTAAAACATCTGGCACACTTCCTGCCTATTAACGTCGCCATATATATGAAATTTTAAATAGCAAGGACTCTTTTCGCCAGGTTCTGCAGTCTCCAAATTATCCATAAAGTCAATGTAATTGCCCCCTCCCAAGGCATAACATGGGCCTTGCATGTACATACGCAAGTAATAATGGGCGTGGCTGCCTACCTTTTCTTCGCTTAGAAATTGTTCAAAAGCGTCGATTAAGCGCTTGGCACGCCAAATATCGTCAAGCGTTTCCACCTCCCATTGTGCAGCTCGCAGCGAGAAGTCTGTGTGTGGAAAGCGATGCCAGATGCGGCGCGTTGGCGCATCGAAAGCCTTCAAAGGGCCTTGTTCAAATTCTAGTTCACGACGCAGAGTAACCACTTTGTAGAAGTTGCTGATGATACCTTTATTTGTTTTCATCATCGGAAAGGGGTAACTGCCGATATGGCTGGCCACTTGAAAGGTGTCTTTGGGATAACCCGATAGCGTAAATTTCCAAATTCGCCAATCTTCCATTAAGCCACGACTTGTTTTGTATTCAGAAGAAAGTACGATATCGTGGTCGGGAAACTCTTTCTTGAGGTACTCCATAACTTCTTCGGCTGAGTTGAAACTTGGAAAGCAACTACTCAGCAAAAGCATTCCAAAGCTTGCCACTGCATATAAGGGAGATTTGCGTAGAACTGTTTTTATCTTCATTGTTAACTAACAATCTGTTTGTTGTTTTTTATTATTAGGTGTAGCGCCCAACTGTGTACATGGAGGATTAAGGAATTAATTCTCCAAATCCGTGTTTTTAGGCGGGTACCATAATTAAGTGTAAATCACTATGAATGCAAAAGTAGTAAAATAAATGTAGGCACGCAATTTATAAAACTTAATTTGTAAGAAAAAACAAACTTCGTGTATTGTTTTAATCTCCTAGTTCTTGTCTCCTTGAAGTGTGTGATGCGATAAATTGCGCACCGAAAGACGTAAACGGCTAGGGCACTACATGTTCAGTTGAAGCGCAAAAGGTTCATTTTTTAACGTTTTGGGCAAAGCAACAGTTGTTACATCTCCACTTTTTTGCATTTTAAGGCGTTGGCCAGTACCAAGTAATTGCACGCTTTTGGGTGCATTACCCCGCCATCGCAACGAGAGAGGACGAGTCTCGTTGTCTTTAAGTGCGTAGATGGCATAGCGTGTTTTGCCGTCTTTGCTGGCAGTAAACCACAGCTGTTTGTCATTATATATAGGAGTTGTGGTGGTGTTGTATATCGCTTTTCCATAGCGGTTGAGCCATTGCCCAATTTCGATGAGTCGTTTTTCGGCTTCAGGTTCAATCAACCCTTGGGGAGTAGGCCCAACACCTAGCACCAAGTTACCACCCTTAGCCACAATCTCTGCCAAGATGTTCACCACCGTGTGAGGGCTTTTCCAAGTGGCATTGGGCACCCATCCCCAGTCGTTGCTAAGCGTAATGCAGCTTTCCCAGGGATAGTTCAGTTGCGTATCGGGAATGGTTCGTTCGGGCGTTTGATAGTTTTCAAATTCGCCGTGTATGGTTCTGTCCACCATAATAAGGCCAGGTTGGTGTGCTCTACCCATCTGTGCAATCTTCGGCATGTCGATATCTTGGTTGTTATCCTTGTTAACCCATCCGCCATCTAGCCAAAGAATATCAACAGAACCATAATTGGTGAGCAGCTCTTCCAGTTGGTTAAACACAAATGTTTTGTAGCGTTGCCATCTCCAGGGCCATCGATTTACATCGTAGTTCACGTTTCGCCCGTGCTTAGTGGGGTAAACATCCCACCAGTAATCTTGCGAATGCCAGTCGGGTTTCGAGAAGTATTCGCCTATCATAAAGCCCTTAGTTCGGAAAGCCGACAGCACATGTCTCAGCACATCGCGTTGCGGATGGTTTTTAAAAGCATGTTTTGCGATAGAGAAATTGGTGAATTTAGAATCGAACATGCAAAAACCATCGTGGTGTTTGGTGGTAAATATCATATATTTCATGCCTGCGCGATGCAAGATGTCGGCCCATTGGTTGGGGTTAAACTTCGTGGGATTGAACTCGTTGCATAGCCCCCAGTACCAATCTTTGTACTGTTGATAGGTGCAGGTGGTGTCGCGCGTCACCCAATCTTCGTCGCAGATAGACCACGATTCCACAATTCCAGGCACCGAATAAAGTCCCCAGTGCATCAAAACACCAAACTTAAGGTCTTGCCAATGTTTCAGTTTCTTTATCACTTGCTCGTCTTTTGGAGCCTCGTATATGGTGGAACGTTGGTGAATTTCGCCCTGTGCTAGCGTGGTTGCGGGAAAGATTAGCCAGAGCAGACCCAAAAGAAAACTTTTACTCATAGTTCTATCGTAAATAGATAATTGATGTTTAGGGTGTTACTTGTAGATGCAAAAATACAAAAACATGCCCAAATAGCTGCTGTTGTATCGAATTTTATTTGTAATTTTACACCAACTTCAACACCAACAACAATACAACCTGTTATGACAATAAATAAAACACCGCGTTTATGGATGAGCGTTTTGCTTATGCTGATGAGTCTTTGCGTGTTGGCACAACAACAAAACCGACTGGTAATAGCCTATGTTTGCTCGTGGACCGACCAGCGATTGCCCAACCCAATGTTGATGACCAACATAAATTATGCCTTTGGACACGTAAACAAAACCTTTAACGGATGCGACGTTCAAAACCCAGATTTCTTGCGAAAGGTGGTGGCACTGAAAAAGATTAATCCCAAATTGAAAATACAACTCTCGGTGGGTGGATGGACAAGCGGAAACTTTTCGGAGATGGCTGCCGATGCAAAGAACCGTATGATGTTTGCAAAAGATTGCGCACGCATTGTGAAATTGTATGGACTAGATGGCATTGACATTGATTGGGAATACCCCACAAGCAGCGAAGCAGGTATTTCGTCTTCGCCCAACGACACCAAAAACTTCACCTTGCTGATGCGCGACTTGCGTAAGACGTTAGGAAAAGACAAATTGCTAACTGCTGCAACCATAGCCGATGCATTGTATGTAGACTTTCGTTCGTGCATACAATACATGGATTTTGTGAACATTATGGCATACGATGTGGCCGATGCACCCAAACATCACACCACACTTTTTCGCTCACCGCTATCAGGTCGCATTACCGTTAGCGAGGCTGTAGACGCCCATATCAAAGCAGGTGTGCCCAAAAACAAACTCTGTTTGGGACTTCCACTTTATGGACGAGGCGACCATGGCAACAATATCTTAGAACATTATATGAAGACAGGCTATACGGGCGGTTATTATAAAGCGTGCTGGGACTCGGTGGGGCAGGTGCCATATCTTGCAGATTGGTCGGGACAACTGGCATGGGCTGCAGAAAATACACGCTCGTTTGCTGCCAAATGTCAATATATAATAGACCGAGACTTGCTTGGAGCCATGTATTGGGAGACCACAGAAGACAATGCACAAGAAGATTTGATGAATACTGTTTACCTCTCGCTGCTAAAATACAACAAGGCTACCATACCATTGAAGCAAGTATTGGTAATGACCGATGGTCAAGAAAATGCCGAAACAGAGCATCTTCGTGCCTTGGGTAAAAGCTTAGGCTTCGTTGTGAACGTGTTTACACCCGCAACACCCTTTGTTGACCGTTTGTTCTCTCGTCACCATCTTTTATATAATGTAAATTGCAACATGGATGCCCTTTCGGCTGATGCCAAGACCGCGTTTGAACGTTACATTGACAAGGCCGAGGGAAGTTATTTGGCTTATAATGCCGACACCACCAAACATTGGGCTTGGTATAACGCCTTCTTTAAACAACCCCAAGCCAAACATGCACGCACCATATTATATAAGGTGAACCCCAACTTGGGTTATATGCCTCGCCTCTCGACCTACGAAGAAAACAAGAAGCAGGCTTTGAAGTGGCTGTTAAGGTTGGAATAAGTACCCACATATATGTTGCTATGCGATAAGTATGCCGTCTCGCTGTTAGCTTAAGCACGCAACATGGCTTTAAACAAACATATCGCTCAGCACAATCACAACGAGATGATTAGTCGGCAAACTCTAAATATTCACACCCACATGTATGAAACAAACAATTTTGGCCATCATTTTATCCCTTTGCAGCGCTGCATCATGGGCTCAGAAGATGCTCTATAAAGACCCAACCCTACCCATTAACGAACGAGTTGCCGACTTGCTAGGGCGTATGACACTGGCCGAAAAGATTGGACAGCTGCGTTGTACCTTGGCGTGGAACTACTACGAACTGAAAGGAAACAAGCCCGTGCCATCCGAACAGTTTAAAAAAGATTTGCGCGAAGGACACATCGGAATGCTGTGGGCTACTTACAGGGCCGACCCTTGGACGCAGAAAACACTTGACAACGGACTAAATCCCGAACGAGCTGCAGCTGCTGGCAACGCATTGCAACGTTATGCCATTGAAAACACCCGATTGGGAATACCTCTTTTCTTGGCCGAAGAAGCGCCACACGGACACATGGCTATCGGAACAACGGTGTTTCCTACGGGATTGGCACTTGCTGCAACGTGGAATGAGGAGACTTTAAAACGCGTGGGGCAGGTGATAGGAAAGGAAATAAGGCTGCAAGGAGCACATATAAGTTATGGACCTGTGCTAGACCTTTCGCGCGACCCACGTTGGTCTAGGGTTGAAGAGAGTATGGGCGAAGACCCTGTTCTCACTTCGCAGCTTGGAGCTGCCATGGTAAAGGGACTGGGCGGTGGAAACTTGGTAAATCCCTATTCCACTATTGCTACGCTTAAGCACTTTATTGCTTATGGCACAACTGAGGGCGGACAGAATGGTAATCAGAGCGTTGTTGGCACACGCGACCTTCTGCAAAACTTCTTTCCTCCGTTTGAAAAAGCGGTAAAAGAAGGGGCACTTTCTGTGATGACCTCGTATAATTCGCTCGATGGAATACCCTCAACAGGCAACGCATGGTTATATAACAATCTGCTAAAAGGGCAGTGGGCGTTTGATGGTTTTGTTGTTTCCGACCTTTATAGCATCGACGGACTTTATCACACGCACCACGTTTGTGCCAACCTTGAGCAAGCAGCTGTTATGGCTTTAAAGGCAGGAGTGGATGTAGACCTTGGGGGTAATGCCTATGCCGAACTGGAAAAGGCTGTGCAGAAAGGGGCTTTGAGTGAGAAACTTATCGACCAGGCATGTGCCAGAGTGTTGAGAAAGAAATTTGAAATGGGGCTTTTCGAGAAACCTTATGTCGATGTTAAGGCTACCAAAGAAGTGCATTCGGCTGCACATAAGCAAGTGGCGCTAGATGCTGCGCGCCAGTTAATAACCCTATTGAAGAATGATGGGGAAGTGCTTCCGCTCTCTAAAAACTTGCGGGTGGCCGTTGTTGGGCCCAATGCCGACAATGTTTATAACCTGCTTGGCGACTATACGGCACCACAAGCTATGGGCGATGTAACCACTATCTTGATGGGTGTAAGACAGAAACTGCCACAACAACAGGTGCTTTATGCTCGCGGATGCGCCATAAGGGATGAGGCTAGCGCACAAATTGACGAGGCCGTGCAGGTTGCAATGCGTGCAGATGTGGTGGTGGCATGCGTGGGAGGGTCTAGTGCGCGCGACTTTAAAACCAACTATCAGTCCACCGGAGCTGCCGAAGTGAATGCAAACAGCGTGAGCGATATGGAGAGTGGAGAAGGCTACGACCGCGCAACACTTTCGCTCTTGGGTAAACAACAAACCCTTTTGTTTGCCTTGAAGGCCACTGGAAAACCCCTTATCGTGGTGTATATTGAAGGACGACCCTTGTTGAAGAATTGGGCTGCCGAGCATGCCGACGCACTCCTCACGGCATATTATCCCGGCGAAGCAGGCGGAACAGCCATTGCTGATGTGCTCTTTGGCGACTACAACCCTGCAGGAAGGTTGCCCATCTCGGTGCCAAGAAGCGAAGGGCAGCTGCCTGTTTACTACAATAAGCGTGCGCCCTTGCCACATAATTACGTGGAAATGCAGGCCACTCCGCTCTTTCCCTTCGGCTACGGACTCAGCTACACCACCTTTCATTACGACAATCTTCAAGTAAACAAAATTGGCGAACGCCGATATGCGCTGAGTTTCGACCTCACCAACACAGGTAAACGCGATGGTGAAGAGGTTGCCCAGCTATATCTCACCCCCGAAACAGCATCGGTGGTACAGCCTGTTAAGCAGCTAAAGCACTTTAAACGCGTGGCGATAAAGAAAGGAGAAACGGTGCGTGTGACATTCGATTTGTTTCCAGAAGATTTCCAAATCATTGGTTCGTCGCTTCAACCCGTTATCGAACCAAGCCCTTTCCATGTCTTTGTTGGTCCTTCTTCTGATGTAAAAGCATTGCAACACACCATTAACTTGAAGTGAAAGCGAGATTTATGCCTGTTTGTCTTGTTTTGGAACATAGATGATTTAGTAAATGTGAACAAAAAGGAGATAACACATCGTATGATATTGATGCGCAAAAAGAAGACTAGCATTGCAAACAAACTAGCATTAACAAAATACTCACCAATGTTTTAGCCTATGTTGTCGCAAGTCTTATTTTAAAGATTGGATTAAACCAAATAATATCTTATGTTAATTATATTTAATACATAGGTTAAACTGTAGCGTTTATGGGCTAGATAGGCAAATATATTGATAATTTTGTGTTATAAAAAGAAAGAGACTATAACAATATCACATCTTAATTATTTAACTTAAAAACAAAACATGAAGAAGTATCATTACGCACACCACCCATTTTGGGGTTGGGCGGCCTTGTCTGTTTGTTTCCTCTGCCTTCACCCGCAAGGAGCGAAAGCAGCAGATGCAACAACAAAAGGTAAGGGCGCGCTGCATCAGCAGCAAACTGCGAACACCTATTCGGGAGTGGTAAAGAGCACAACTGGCGAACCCCTAGTGGGCGTAAGTGTGAAAGAAGTTGGTACATCAAATGGAGTTGTCACCAATATCGACGGACAATTCACCATTCGCACACAGGGCAATAACCCCACGTTGATGTTCTCGTATGTGGGATTTGCTAGCAAAAACGTTACACCTGGTGGAAAAACGGTTGTAAACGTGGTGCTCGAAGAAGAAGGAAAAGCCCTTAACGAAGTTGTTGTTACTGCTCTTGGTATTAAGCGCCAGGAGCGTTCGTTGGGTTATTCCACCACACAATTGGGCGGCGACAACTTCCAGTTGGCTCGCGATCCCAATGTGGGTAACGCCCTCTCTGGTAAGGTTGCGGGTGTGTTTGTGGCTGGAAACGCCACAGGTTCTACAGGTTCGTCGCGTGTTATTATTCGCGGTAATGCCTCGTTAACAGGAAACAATATGCCCTTGTATGTAATAGACGGTGTGCCTTTCGACAATTCTAACCAAGGTTCAGCAGGAACATGGGGCGGACTAGATATGGGCGACGGTCTTTCTAACATCAATGCCGACGATATTGAAAGCATTCAAGTGCTTAAAGGTGCTGCTGCTTCGGCCCTATATGGCTACCGCGGAGGTAATGGTGCCATCCTTATCACCACCAAAAGCGGAAAGAAAGGTAAGGGAACTGTTATCGAAGTGAACGAGAACATCACCTTTAACAATATATACGACTATCGCGATTGGCAAAAAGAGTATGGATTGGGTAAGGAAGGTGTAAAGCCCACCACAGCCACAGCTGCGAAAGAAGGTGAAAGCTACAGCTGGGGAGCAGCCCTAGATGGTAGCGATGCCACCAACTTCCTTGGCAATACCTACAAGTATTCGTATATCGACAATTGGCCTAACTTCTATCGCACTGGTGTAACTTCTAACACCTCGGCCTCGGTTTCGGGTGCATCGGATGTAGCCACTTATCGCTTTGGCGTGTCGTATAATAAAGAAAAGTCCATCCTACCCAATGCACAAAACAGTCAGGTGGGCTTTAACCTCAACACGCAATACCAAATATTGAAAAACCTCTCGGCAACCATCACAGCCAACTATGTGTTTGATAAGGCAAACGGACGTGCCGGACTATCTGATGGTAACGGCAATACCAATGCTTCTTTGATGTATCGAGGCAACTCGTTCGACATTCGTTGGATGGAAGGCGTTAAGACTTGGGGTACTAATGCCAATGGAAACGAGATGATTGGCGGTAACAATGTTTACTTTAACAACCCCTATTGGCTGCAATACCGCAAGACCAACGAATCAGAACGCAACCGACTAACGGCTGCCGTTACTTTGAAATGGGATATCACCGATTGGCTTTATCTGCAAGGTTCGGCACAACGCGATGGCTTCAATATGGAGTTTAAGCAGGTGCAACCTAAGGGAGCAGCTGCCGACCCATCGGGTTTCATGAGCGAATACAGCAGAAATTTCTACGAGACCAACTTCAATTTCCTTTTAGGTTTTGATAAAACAGTGGGCGACTTTACCATCGGGGCAACCTTTGGTGGTAACAGACAGCACAACGTTACAAAGACTTATTTCACCACAGCAGGCGGTAGACCCTTCATCGTGGATGGTGTTTGGTCGGTTAATAACCTCGCTCCTGGTGGGCAACGCCCCGAGAAACGTCACCTTGAATATAAGGTAAACTCGTTCTATGGAACACTCGACCTTGGTTATAAGAACCAATTGTTTTTGAATTTCACAGGTCGTAACGACTGGTTCTCAACACTTGCAGCCAACAGCAACAGCTATTTCTATCCCTCGTTAACCGCATCGTGGGTGTTCACCGACACCTTCCGCGAGTCGCTTTCGCTACCACAGTGGTTCGACTTTGGTAAGATTAGGGCTGGTTATGCATTTGCTTCTAACGGAACAGAGCCTTATAAAACACTTTTGCTTTATAAGATTAACGACTATTCGGTTGACGGACGTACTACCGCAACCCAATATAACGGAAATGTATTGCCCAACACCAACCTCAAACCAGTAAAGATTACCGAGTTTGAAACAGGCCTTAACCTCTCGTTCTTCCAAAACCGACTCACCTTCGACATGAGTTATTACAACAAGAGAACCACCGACGACATCGCAACAGTGTCTACTTCTTCAACCTCAGGATACGATGCTAAGATTGTGAACGTGGGCAAAATAAGGAACAGTGGATTTGAGTTTATGGTGGATGCATATCCTATTCGCACTGCCGACTTTACTTGGAACACCTCTTTGAACTTTGCCGTTAACGACTCGAAGGTGGAATATTTAGGCGACGGCGTTAGCCAATTGTCTATCGATGGCGCATCATCGCGCAACGGAAGCGTTACCATCTACAACATCGTAGGGTCGCCCTATGGCGAGATTGTGGGTCGTAAGTACAAACGCGACTCAGAAGGCCGTCTGCTCTTGAGCAAGGGAAAACCTCAGGCTGGCGATGTGGTAAGTCTTGGAAATGGTGTTTATAAATGGACGGGTGGTTTCAGAAACTCGTTTACTTACAAAGACTTCAGCTTTGGATTCTTGATTGATGCCAAGTTTGGTGCGAAGATATTCTCTGGTACTAACCACCAATTGTATGCTTACGGTTTACATAAAGAAACCCTTAATGGTCGCTCGGCAGCCAACCCCGTGGGCTCTATCGTTGCTAATGGTATCGACGAAGCCACAGGAGCAGCCAACACCGTGGCCATTAGCTCTTACGATTATTATCAGGCAATAACAAGTAACAACATCGCCGAAGAGTTTGTTTACGATGCTTCGTTTATCAAACTGCGCGAGTTGAGCCTTGGCTATAACTTCAAGTCGCTACTCAAAAAGACTACTTGGATTAAGGATTTGAACGTGTCGGTGATTGCTCGTAACCTCTGGACAATCATGAAGCACACGCCAAATATCGACCCAGAGTCGTCGTTGAACAACTCCAACGGACAAGGTTTGGAGCTTAATGGCTACCCCGCAGTTCGTAATATCGGATTTAATGTGAACGTGAAATTTTAATCCCTCTTTAAGAATATCACAATGAAAAATATAAAATATATTGCGATGGCTCCGCTTTTCGCCCTTGGCTTAACTGCTTGTGGCGATTTTGGCGATACCAATATCGATGGTGAACACCTCAATAGCGAAAATGTTCCTTACGAAATGTTGTTCTCAAGTGCGCAACATCAGGTGCTGGGTTCTGATTGGGACCTCTGGCGAACAGGTTGTATCTATTCTGCACAATGGACTCAACAGCTTTCGTCTATTGGCTGGTGGAACAATTATGCACGTTATCAATGGAACGAAGGTTATTCTGCATCGTACTTTAACACCTTCTCTGGCGACCGAGGCGCTCTGCGCAACGTAACCACCTGCTACGATCTTTGGAAGGACAACGCCGATATGCAGATTGATTGGAACATTGCACGCGTGTTGCGTGTTTACGCTTTTGCTAAGATGTCCGACCTTTATGGAGACATCCCTTATAGCGAAGCGGGAAGACCCGAACAGTTCTCTTTTCCCAAATACGATACACAGGAAGCCATGTATAAGAGCATGCTGGCCGAACTCGATGAGGCACAAGCTAACCTCTCTTCGGGTACTGCAGCAATGAAATCGCAAGACTTGTATTACAACGGCGATGCTTCTAAATGGAAAAAACTAGCCAATTCGCTCATGCTACGCTTGGCTATGCGCCTTGTTAAGGTTGATGCTGCCACTGCAAAGACTTATGCAGCAAAGGCTGTGGCTAATGGCGTGTTCACCTCTAATAGTGACAACTGCCTACTAAACCATAGCGGTGCTGCTGTAACTAACGACTCTTCAGAACCCTTTGCAAAGATTATTTCTAAAGAAGACCGTGAGTTCTACATGGGTAAAACCTTTGTAGATATGCTTAAGAGCGCCAAAGACCCTCGTTTGGGCTTGATTTGTACCGTGGCTCCCACAGAGAATGGTAAGCTTTACACCAACATCGAAAAGAGCAATGGCACATGGGGGGCAGCAGACTATGGCAACATGAGCTTCGCTTCTCAACGTGGTATGCCTGTTGGTGGCTACAGCGATAACAAGGAATCACAGTATTTTGTGGGTCAGGTTGATGCTTCGTTCAACACGCAATCGTTCCTTGAGAACTATGGCGCTTACTTCTCGTCGCCCAACCGTTGCACTTATGCCGACCCAACGGGTCCTACATTTGTTGTAACCTATGCTCAAACCTGCTTGCTTATGGCCGAAGCTGCACAGCGCGGTTATATCTCTGGTTCGGCAGCCAACTATTATAAAGCGGGTGTAACGGCTGCTTTCGAGCAGTTCTCGCAGTTCCCTGCTTACGCTGCTGCTCTCACAGCACTCAATAGCGATGCCACTGTGGGCATTTCTGGTGGAACACTTGCCGCCTATGCAACTGCTTATTTGGCAGCCAATCCCTTTAATGCAGCTAGGGCTTTAGAACAAATCAACACGCAATATTACATTACCACCTTTGGCGACCCACACGAAGTGTTTGCTAATTGGCGTCGTTCGGGTTATCCCGCGCTCACTCCAGCCGCTATGGCAGCATTGGATGGACAGTCGGCAACGGTAAATAATGAAATACCACGTCGTTTCCGTTACCCCACAAGAGAGGAGAAAAGCAACACCACGAATTATAACGAGGCTATCTCGCGAAGCACATACAGACATGGCGACTCGTTCAGTTCGCGTGTATGGTGGGATAAAGAATAAGGCTTAACAAACTTTATTTCCAATCGCTCACAAGCGTCTATACATATTTTGTTTGCTTGCTGGTAAATTGCCTAAAGCATTGTGAAGCGTAGCGAGCTACGGCAAGACAATAGGGAAGGCAAGATGCCGACAAGCAAACGAAAGATGACCATAGAGCAATCCAAACAAGTTAGAACAGGTGATAAACGTTCTAATCACCGATTGGGGTCAGCCAAATAAAGAGAGGAATAAGTTATTGATAAAGAAAGGCTACTCGATTTAAACCCGGGTAGCCTTTCTTTTCATTAAGTAGCTCGTGCGCGTGTATGCAGTATAAATAATTTTGTCTGGTTTTCAGTAAGAAATTTAACATTATGAGTGCCCTTTCTGTTCACCAACCGTCCACCTTTCCGCAAATAATCGATTCTCGCGAAGGTTTGTTTCGATGTAAAATGGGGTAAGCTTGAGAATGCGGCAAGATGAATTTTTATTTATAATAGCCGTCGTTTGCACCCGTTTTTGGACTATTTGGTACTAAATGGACTGCGTTTTGGTGCTAAATGCAGTGTAATATGCTGCTAAATGCACTGCGTTTTGGTGCTAAACGCAGTGCAAAATGGTGCTAAACGCAAGCTAAAATGCCGCTAAATACAGTGCTAAATGCTTCAAAATGCCCGGCGAAAAGCATAAATATCCACTGCAATGGTATAAACAAAACCCTTTAGCACCTTTAAATACATGTCTGAAAAGGGCAAAATGGCCATTAAAAAGTATCGTTTTAGGGGCTAAAAGTGGGTAAATGGGCTTCTAAAATCACGAGTTGGCGGCCAAACTAGAAAGGCAAAATGGTGCAAAATGCAGGTTGTGTTCTTAAAAGTAGACAAAGCAAAAGGTGTGAAAGGTTAAAAACAGTGGTTTTTTACCTACTTTTCAACCTGTATTTTCGCTAGAACGGAGAAAAAGTTAGAGTAGTATTGTAAAATAAAAGGCAATAATTTAAGGTTTTGAGTTGATGAGCTCTTCATTGCTTCAGTTGATGGGCTTATAAGTTTATGAAGCTATGAATTTATAGGTTTATAACCTTTTTGGGTTTGTATTTTTTTGATTTGAAAGGTTGATATGTCCACGAGTTTATGTATTTGTGACTTGTTGGGTTTTCGCAGGCTTATAAACTATTGAGTTGATAGGTACTGCACTTCGTCTTTGAGACGAGTGCCTATCTTGTGTTGGCATCATAGGGATAACAAACTTCTCTCCATCTATAGCAATATTAAAAGTCACGTCGGCTTCATTATCATTTTCTTTCTTTTCAGTTGTCATTATCAAATAAAATAACGAACTTTGTTGTCGGGTTTAATATTCCTGCCGATAAATACCGATACTGGGGAAAGTCAATTTGTCACGGCTGCTTTGTCGGTAGTCTTAACCCTTATGGTATCAGCCCAATAGGTAATTCTTGCTTACCTTAACCCCGGCGTATGCAATAAGCTTGTAAGCATAAGGGCTCAGAAACGTATAACCTAAAAAATCACTGGCTAACAAACTTGATATATCATGAAGTTAAAGAGATTAATCATAAAACCGAGAACAGGCCCGTTCGTTTCAACGAGGAAATGTTGCTCTATCAATAAAGTTGTTACAGCCCTTGGCTGTATCATGCTCTTCTTACTCTCTTCGTGTACTCGCGAGAGGAGCAAGCCTATTGCCGTAAATGATATTATAGGCCATTGGCAAGTGGAATCGAGATACGCTAAAGCAACTTTATATTGCCACTTATACTTTTATCGAGACTCGACAGCTGTTTTTGATTGTGTGCATGATACCATAATGTTTGTGCGTTACAAGCTTGTGGAAGACACTTTGTTTATTACAGATATGAACAACTATACCACAAAGAACCATGTGCAAATGCCAGACTCGGACGAGTTGGTGTTTGATAAATTGAAAGATATAGACTGCGAGCAGAAGTTCAAGAGGAATAAACTATCAACAATGAACTTTGACAGCTCTTCTCTAAAATGGCCCATGTAATGGCAGCTCAATCGTCTAATAGGTTTACATTCTCCTCGATTTGTCTATTTCTAAGGCACTCATTCGTTCATGTTATGGCGACATTGGCGTTGATGTGTGTACTGTTATGCTGTTCAACAATAAGCAATGAGCATCTTTTTTTTGTGCAGGAACATCAGAAACTCTTATCAAAAGAGGTGACAATGAAACTTCCTAAGCCATTTCATCGACAGAAAGAGAACTACGAAGAAGGCGTGATTTATTTCTATCATTTCGTTGATAGTGCATATATTATTGTCTTCCAAGGTTCAATGATGGAGTTTTCCATAGATAAGTACCAAAGTAAAATGGTGGAAAGGAAAGGCGAAAGAAAAACGTCTGTTGGGGTGGAGAACAATCGATATTGGCGTAAGGACGTTTATTCTGATGGGGTGAGGGTGTATTATGACCATGTACCTAAGCGTAATAAAGCTGTTTATGATAAGGTGTTGGATGAAATTGCGTTCAGGCAATTGCGACGTGACGAATAGCTTCTGCATTCGTTTGTATGGTGGTGGTATGGCGTTTCGAGACTGATAAGTATGTAAGTGCATCTATTGAACGTGTATTTTAATAGCCGTAATTTAATTTGCAATATCGCGTATGAAAAGGTAAATCTTGTGTATTTGCATCTTTCTAAGCTTTATCCCCCTTGTCTTATGGGGGCAGACTAAGCTTAATAAACAAAGCCGTGGGCAGAAAGTGGCTGAGTACATCTCACTCCTAACGGCCGACAGCATTAAGTATTGGGATTACAAAAGTGGTAGACGGGGCGTGGCTTTACAGAAACAAGGTCTTGAATATATGGAATACGATGAGGGGAGACATCGAGAGTATGTAACCCGAGCGAGCATGTGGTTGTCTACCTTCTTTTCAGTTGACAAGCGAAGAACATTAAAAGTGTTTCGTTATAGTAGCCGTTACCCGGCGGAGCTTGATTGGAAAGGGAAAATTTTGAAACTGACGGAGGACACACTGATTGTAAAGAGGAAAGGAGTACGTGGGCGAACTATATACATAAAAAGCAAAGACCAGTCTTTTCCATTAAAGCCTGCATTGAATCCATATAATAGGAGGGCGGCAGATTATGGCGTGTCTGTCGACTCTTTGCTGGAGATGGCCTATTCACTTTATTGTACTTATCGTGAGAAGAAAGCATGTCCCGACACGATGCTCTTGGTAGTTAAGTTGAAATTGAACGAAGAAGGTAAGGCGGTTATGGCCAAGTATGAGCGTACACCGCCAGACTCTGCCACCTATTCAGACTTTTATAACGTTTTCTTGTCGTTCGTTAAAAGTCTCCCGTTCACGCCTGAAAGGGACATCGAAACAAAGGAAACGTTCGAATCAAGCATCATATTACCCTTTTCTTTTTTCGCAAAAGAAAGTTGGACTGAGATATTTCGCCGCGAATTGCGACAGAAACGACAAGCGATAAGTAAGGAGAAGTCAACGGCAAAGTAGGGGAAATGAGCTGTAACGTTGTTCAATACAGATAAAATGTGCATAATGAGTATGTTTATATATAGAAAGTGAGGTGATGGTATGAAAAGGTTATTCTTGTGTATTTGCATCTTTCTAAGCCTTATCTCTGTTGACTTATGGGGACAGAATAAGGCGGGTTTGCAACCGAATAAGTTAGAAACAGAGGTGTTGTATGATGTAGAAGGCATTGCTTACGCCAGTTCGGGATAAAAAGTGCCCTAAAAAGTTGGTAATCTCGCTATTATTTTGTAGCTTTATAGTTGTAAATCAATAACTTACAAAACATATATAGCGAGATTACCAACTTTTTAGGGCACTTTTTATCCCGAACTGGCGTATTCTTATACGCCTTCCTCTTCTTCTGCAGTGTTGTTAGAGGTCATTTCGCTTTGCGTATCTAGCGTAGCATCCTTTTTGATGCTTACTTCTCCAAATCTAGAAATCTTAACAACCAGTGGCACATATTCGTCGCTCGATTTATCGGGTGACCCAACACTAGCTGCGAAGTAGAGATTGTTGCCATCGCACTTGTCGTAAACCACACCAAGCAAGGCGCCATCCTTGTAGCTAGCGTCTATTTGGTTAATGAAGTCGGCTTTTGAGAATGTACGATTGAAGAATACCGAGCCATCTTTGCGAAGTATTTTCACAGTGGCGCGGTTGTCGTAGTATTTTTGTTCGCCGTCGCTAACAATGGGCAGCGACTTGTCGGCTTTTAAGTCGGTGTCAACAGTATAGCTGTTGCCAATCCATTGCACTTTTCTACTCTCACTATGGTTGCCCATCATGCGTGTTTCTTTAGCTCGCACCACAATATGTTTGCGTGCGATAATGTCTGTTTTCTCTTTTTTCTCCCCACACGAGGTCAAGCAGATGGCCACGCTCATGGTAACGAGGCCTAGGATATGTTTTTTCATTTGCATGTAGTTTTTATCTGGCAAAGATAAGAATAAATAGCGTAAATAGCAAAATGATGTGCACATTATTTATTAACTTTGCACAGCACGTAAATCAATATGAGGAATGTATAGAAGTGTTTTAATGGTATTGGCTTTGGCTTTTATGCTTTTGGCTTGTTCGGATAAGAAAATCCAACCAGCTAATGAAGCTATCGACACAGTGCCTGTGATGGTTACTCAGCTTAAGAAATGTTCTCGACTCTACACCACTGAGATACGAGTTCATAAGATTATTACCCACAATGATGAGAAAAGCATTAAGGGTTCGTTTCTTGGAAACAAGTTTAATATCAACTTGCCGCTTAGCAAACGGCAGGTGGCCATACCTATGGAAGCCACGTTGAAGGCTTATGTTGACTTTGGGAGTTTTACCAAAGATAATGTTAAGCGTAAGGGTGACCGTATCGAAATTACACTTCCCGACCCGCAAATAGAACTTACTGGCACGCGTATTGATAATAAAGGTATTAAGCGATACGTAGACTTTGCGCGTTCTAACTTTACTGATGCCGAATTGGCTTCTTACGAAAGGCAGGGACGCGAGTCGATTGTGAAGTCTATACCGCACTTGAAGGTGATGGAACAGGCACGACACAATGCGGCCAATGTTATCATTCCGATGGTGGTGCAGATGGGATTTAAGGAAGAGAATATTACCGTTAAGTTCCGCAACGACTTTGGTTACGGCGACATTGTGCGTCTTTTGTTGGGCAATACAGAAAGGAGAAATGACAATGAGTAAGTTTAGCAAACTGGTTTCGCTTATTCCTTTCCGCGTTTGGCTATACGCGGTTTTAGCGTTTGTGGTGTTTATAGTGATTATGGTGTTTATTTCTCGCTGCGAAAATTCTAATGAGATGAGCATTGTTAGCAACGATAAAATCGACCTAACGCCCAATCAGATACAGCAAATAGAGGCTATTGGTGAGTGGGAGTTTTTGGCCATCGAGAACGAAGAGTTGGTAGACACTGTTAAATATGGCTTCTTTGGCGACGACAAACTAGTGCGTATCTATTATGGTACGTTGCGTTTGGGTGTTAATATGCACGAGGCCGGTCCGCGTTGGCTGTCGATGCAAGGCGATACACTTTGTGCAACGCTTCCTCCCGTTAAACTTCTCGATGCTAATTTTATTGATGAGGCTCGCACGCAGTCGTTTTTCTCTTCGGGTTCGTGGAGTGATGCCGACCGCGAACTTCTTTATCAAAAGGCCAATGCTATGATGCGCAAACGCTGTCTTACGCCTGCTAATATTGCTCTGGCCGAAAATAATGCGCGCTTGCAGTTTGGTAGTTTGCTGCGTTCAATGGGGTTTGATAAGACGAAAGTGGTATTCGACAATGCCAAATCAGTTGCGCAAAAAGAGGGATAATAAAAAAATAGTTGGGCTAGAAGCGCCTTGTAGTGCGACTACAAGGTGCTTGTAGTGTGGTTACAAACTACTTTGTACGCTTGTAAGTGTAATTAATCGCTACAAAAGCGTGCTATGGGTCAGGCTTACAGTTGTTTGTTTTTGTTTATTGCACAAGGGTGTTGTGTGGTTTCCCGCTATTATTATGGTTTGCTTTCAGCAAAGGGTAAGTTGAAAGTAACCACTAAAGGCAGGTGGTCGCTAAATCCACCAAGGTATTTTGGTCCCTGATAGGTTCGCCACGGGCGTTTGCCACCGTATTTCTCTTCGTCCTCCATTAGGAAAGGAGCATCGAAAATGCGACAAGATACACCCTTTTTACATAATTGTTCGCTCACAAAAACATGGTCTAGGCTGCCCCATTCGCCTTGGTATCTATATGTGCCTTTGGCGCCGTTGCAGCCTTTAGCATTGGCCGAAACGTCTGTTAAGGCTTTTTGAGTTAGCAATTGTAGTGCCGGCGTATTGCCATAGTCGTTAAAATCGCCAGTAACGATGATGTTGGCGGTTACATCTTCTCGTCTTATTGAGTCGATAGCATTGCACAATCGTTGTGCCACAGCCACACGATAAGGCCTTGTATTGGCTTCTCCGCCGGCCCTACTAGGTGCGTGAATAACAAAGATGTGCAGCGTGTCGCCCACTGGTCTAACCCCTTTAGCATAGAGAATGTCGCGTGTGGGGCGCATACCAGTTGGCGGATTTATGCGCATGGTGTGGCTTTTAATCAATGCAAAGGTAAAAGGCGAGTAGAGTAGGGCTACGTCGATGCCACGAAGGTCGGGCGATTGTGTCATTACATATTCGTAACGAGCGGTGCGAAGCAGCGAACGACGTGTTAGATCGCGCAGCACACTGTCGTTTTCCACCTCGCACAGTGCCACCACATCGGGCAGTTTCCATTGCTGTCCCTCCCCTCCGCAGGCCACAATCTCTTGCCCAATGCGATTAAGTTTCTTCCAATATCTTGAGGGTGTCCAGTGTCTATATGCATCGGGCAGAAATTCTTGGTCGTTTTTAAGGCTGTCGTGTCGGCAGTCGAAGAGGTTTTCACAATTTAATTGAACCAGCGTAAACACCGAAACGAGCAATGTGCCGAGGCTTATCATGCGCTTTTAGATTTGCCACTGAGAAACAAGCCCAATAAGATAAAAGCCGTGCCTACGATGAAGTAGGGGGTTATAGTTTCGTGAAGCACCAGCCAAGCAAACACAATTGTGGTGATGGGGTTAACGTAGATGTAGTTGGTTGCACGCATTGCGCCTAGCTTTCCCATAACCCAGGTCCATGTAAGGAAGCAAATCATCGAACCCAAAACGCCTAGAAAGAGCAGATGGCCGATAACATCAAGGTGGGTTAAAGCCTCTAATGGTGGCATCTGTGGCACGATGATGTAATAAGGGAGCATGGTAAGCAGTCCGTAGAAAAACACTTTTCGGGTGATAAAAATGCTGTCGTAGCGTTCGTTCATGCGCTTCATGATGATGGAATAAAAGGCCCAAGCCAGACAAGCACTAAGCGCAAGGAAGTCGCCCAATGGCGAAAGATGCAATACAAATTTGCCATTAAGCACCACGGCGGCCATACCAACGAACGAGAAAAGCGTACCCAGCACTTGCCAAGCACTCAAACGAGTGCCACGAACCAGCAAACGCATGAGTACCATGGTGAAAAGTGGACACGAACAAACAATGAGCGACACGTTGGTGGCTGTAGAAAAACGCAACGCTTCGTTTTGCATGAGGAAGAAAGCCGAACCACCGGTAATGCCCAGCAGTATCATGCAGGCTTCGTCGGCCATGTTTGCGCATAGCAATTTGCGGTTTCCGCCCTTGGTAAGTCCAAGCAGCGAGAGGGTTAGCATCAGCACATAGGCGATGAGAAAGCGCAAAGTAAAGATGTGCGCAGGCGAAAGACCAGCGTAAATCAGTAACTTGGTGGAGATAAATGTAGAACCCCAGATGGCCACTGTTACGAAGGCCACAACGTGATAGATAAATGTCCCGTTGTTAGTTGTATGTTTAAGCATTCGTGGTTGTTGTTAATAGTTGACAGCAAAGGTAGGTTTTTATTACAAAACAGCCAAAATAATTTGCTTTTTTTTGAGGTCGTGGATTAAAAATGATGGAATGTTAGTTGACTATTGAATAACAGCATCGGTTATTAGGCTTGTAAATAGCTAAATAGATGAGGTAAATACTCGTAGGTGATAATCTAAAAGACAAGTTGAGGTGTGCGAATTTAAGGTTGTAAGACCGATGTTTGTGAGGTTAAAATTTTACACAAAGCAGAACGCTTGATAATCTTAGATCAACAGTTGTTCGCTATACGTAGCGGCAATGTCGATGGGTGAAGTTTGTAAGCGGAGTTATTCACTAGCCAAAAAATCACTGTTTCGCCAACTTTTGCTCAATGCCGATGAGCTAATTTGTCAACACGTCCACCCATATAGCCATTGTCTCGGCAATCAATCTTTGTACTCGCTAATTAATAGTCTGCTCACCCCTGTGTCAATCTACATCCATTAAGGTTAACTAATTTGTTGCACTTGCCCTAATCTCGCGATTTATTCGTAACTTTGTAGCCTTATTAAAGAGCAAAGAATAATAAATGGACAGAAGAAACAATACTTCAATACAAATGATTGCCGACTATGAGGGCGACATCAACACGCTTTTCGATACGCCCACTCCCGATGTGGTACCCATTTTGGCCACTCGTAATCTTGTATTGTTCCCTGGTGTGGTGACGCCGATACTTGTGGGGAGGTCTGCAAGCGTAAGTCTTGTTAACAAGTTGAGGAAAAACCCAGAGCAGATCTTTGCCGTGTTCTGCCAGAAAAACGCTGATGTGGAAGACCCAGGGAAGAAAGATCTCTATCCCTTAGGCGTGTATGCCAAGTTGGTTAGGGTGCTCGAGATGTCGGGACCTGGCAACAATATCACCGCCATTGTGCAGGGATTGGGACGTTGCCAACTAGAAGACGTGGTGAAACGCAAACCTTATCTCGTGGCGCAAACGTCTAAACGCCCTGAAGTGTTCGCCGATGAAGACAGCAGCGAATACCATACGGCAATGGAAGATTTGCGAAACCAAACCGTGGAGTTTATCAAAGCCAACGAAGAAATGCCCGACGAGGCGCAGTTTGCTATAGCTAACATACACCACGATGTAATTGCAACCAACTTTATCTGCTCGAATATGCCCTTTGATGTGGACGACAAGATAACCATGCTCGAGGCTGATAACTCGCTTGAACGGGTGTATACGGCACTAAAAACGCTGTATAAGGAGATGCAGTTGCTGCAAATAAAACAGTCGATTCGCACGAAAACGCGTGAAGATATCGATGAACAGCAACGTGAATACTTCTTGCAACAGCAGATAAAAAATATCAAGGAAGAATTAGGAAACGGCGAAGGCTCGCCCGAACATCGCGAACTTGAAGAGAAAGCTAAGGCTAAAAAGTGGAGCGAAGAGGTGAGTAAGATTTTCTATAAAGAACTGGATAAACTGGATACACTAAACCCACAGAGTCCAGATTACAGCATTCAACTGTCGTACTTGCAAACGATGGTGGGATTGCCGTGGAACGAATACACCAAAGACGACTTAAGTATTAAGCGTGCTCAAAAGGTTTTAGACCACGACCATTATGGAATGGAGAAGGTGAAAGACCGTATATTGGAGCATTTGGCTGTGTTGCAGCTTAGTGGCGACCTTAAATCGCCCATCATTTGCTTGTACGGACCTCCTGGAGTGGGTAAAACCAGTCTTGGAAAGAGCATCGCCACGGCCATGAATCGCAAATATGTGCGTATGTCGTTGGGCGGATTGCACGACGAATCCGAGATACGCGGACATCGCCGCACTTATGTTGGCGCCATGCCTGGCCGTATTATCAAGAACATTCAGAAAGCAGGCTCGTCTAATCCCGTGTTTATTCTCGACGAGATAGACAAGGTTACGCAGAATACTTTGCACGGCGACCCCTCGTCGGCATTGCTAGAAGTGCTCGACCCAGAGCAGAATAACGCCTTCCACGATAACTATCTCGATGTTGATTTCGACCTCTCGCGCGTGCTCTTTATCGCCACCGCCAACGACCTCAACACCATTCCGCGCCCCTTGCTCGACCGTATGGAGCTGATAGAAGTGAGTGGATATATCACCGAAGAGAAGATTGAAATTGCTAAACGCCACCTGGTGCCGCGCGAATTGCAAAACACGGGCTTGGCAAAAAGTGTCACCGAGAAACCCACTTTCAATAAGGCGGCACTAGAAAAAGTTATCGAGCAGTACACCCGTGAAAGCGGTGTGCGACAGCTAGAGAAACAAATAGACAAGGCTTTGCGTAAGATGGCCTACCTGAAGGCGCTAAATGGCGAACTGCCTTTCACCAAAATATCTCCCGCCGAGATAGAAGAATTGCTGGGAAAACCACCTTATTATCGCGACATATATCAAGGTAACGACTATGCAGGCGTGGTAACAGGCTTGGCCTGGACAAGTGTTGGCGGTGAAATTTTGTTCATCGAAACCTCGTTGAGCAAGGGTCGTGGTGCCAAACTAACGCTAACCGGTAACCTTGGTGAAGTGATGAAAGAGTCGGCTGTGATTGCTTTGGAGTACGTTAAAGCCCATGTAGACAAGTTGGGTGTTGACTATCGCCTCTTCGACCAGTGGAATATCCATATCCATGTGCCCGAAGGAGCAACGCCAAAAGACGGTCCGTCGGCTGGTATAACCATAGCCACATCTATCGCTTCGGCCCTAACCCAACGAAAAGTGCGCAAGAATACGGCTATGACTGGAGAAATTACGCTGCGTGGAAAGGTGCTCCCCGTGGGTGGAATAAAAGAAAAGATACTTGCAGCTAAGCGTGCGGGCATCACCGATATAATGATGTGCAAGGCCAACAAGAAAGATATTGAGGAAATTCCAGAGAAATATCTCACCGGCGTTAAGTTCCATTTCGTAGAGAATGTGCAAGACGTGTGGGACTTTGCACTGACAAATGAGGTGGTGGACAACGCTATTAAGTTTGATATTGAAGAAGAGAAGAAAAAGGATTGACAGATAAATGAAATTTGAATTGCAACATACGGACTCGGCGTCGGACGCAAGAACGGGCATCATTACCACCGACCACGGGCAGATAAAAACGCCCGTGTTCATGCCTGTTGGTACCTGCGGCACAGTGAAAGGTGTGCATTTCAGCGAACTAAGGCAGCAGGTGAAGGCGCAAATCATCTTGGGTAACACCTATCACTTGTATCTTAGACCTGGGCTAGACGTGCTGAAAAATGCTGGCGGACTGCATAAGTTCAATACCTGGGATAAGCCAATACTAACCGATTCGGGTGGCTTTCAAGTGTTCTCGCTCACTGGTATCCGCCGATTAACCGAGAACGGATGCGAGTTTCGTTCGCATATCGATGGCAGCAAGCACATCTTTACGCCAGAAAGCGTGATGGACACCGAACGAATTATTGGTGCCGACATCATGATGGCCTTCGACGAGTGCCCTCCTGGCAATAGTGATTACGCCTATGCAAAGAAAAGTTTGGGCCTAACACAACGTTGGTTGGACCGTTGTTTTAAGCGTTTTAACGAAACTGAGCCGCTGTATGGCTATCAACAAAGCCTCTTTCCTATTGTGCAAGGTTGCACTTTTAAAGACCTTCGCCAAGAGGCAGCCAAGCATGTGGCCGATAAAGGTGCCGATGGTAATGCCATTGGTGGGCTTGCAGTGGGAGAACCCACCGAGGTGATGTACGAAATGATTGAGGTGGTGAACGAAATTCTGCCTAAAGACAAACCTCGTTACCTGATGGGAGTGGGCACACCGCAGAATATTCTTGAAGGAATAGAAAGGGGAGTGGATATGTTCGACTGTGTTATGCCAACCCGCAACGGGCGTAATGCCATGCTCTTTACCTACCAAGGCACGATGAACATGCGCAATAAAAAGTGGGAAAACGATTTCTCGCCCATTGATCCTGATGGCTGCGAGATAGACCGCATACACTCTAAAGCTTACTTGCACCACCTTTTTAAGGCGCAAGAGCTGCTGGCTATGCAAATAGCAAGCATACATAACTTGGCTTTTTACCTGCGACTAACGGCCGATGCGCGCCATCATATCGAACAAGGCGACTTCGTGCAATGGAAAGCTAGTGTTATAGACAACCTTAATAGACGCGTGTAAATACGGCAGAAAGAAATGAAACGAATGCAACTAAAACGCTTTTTTAAACTGTTAAAGCTGCGATTTATGCACCAAAAATGGGTGGAATGGCTCGTGACTACTCTGCGTTTTCTACGTGTGTTGTTGCCCACTCGCTATCTTAAGATACTGGATTGGTACATCATACGCAAGTTTATTGGCACATATGTGTTTTCGATTTTGCTTATCATCTCTATTGCTATTGTGTTCGACGTGAACGAGAACTTGGCCAAGTTCACCCAGTTTCATGCACCACTCAAGGCAATAGTGTTTGATTACTACGCCAATTTCGTACCTTATTTTGCCAACTTGTTCAGTCCGCTGTTTGTATTCATTTCTGTTATCTTCTTTACTTCTAAGCTAGCGGGCACGTCCGAGATTATTTCGATGCTAGCAGCAGGCGTCTCTTTCAATCGCTTGATGCGGCCTTATATGGTGTCGTGCTTGCTCATTTCGGCGCTGTCGTTTTATCTTAGTGGCTATGTGATACCACATGGCACGGTGATTAAGCAGAATTTTGAGTCGATGTACAAGAACAGCAAGAAAAACACATCGGCTCAAAACGTGCAATTGCAAGTGGACAGAGGGGTGATTGCCTACATTCAACACTACGATGACAAGACAAAACGCGGCTACGGATTTTCGTTAGATAAGTTTGAAAACAAGAAATTGGTGAGCCATATGACGGCTTCCGAAATTCAATACGACACTATTAGCGATTCGAAATATCATTGGCAAGTGTCTAATTGGCGCATTCGTGAGATGAAAGCCTTACGCGAGAAAATTACTTATGGCAGCAAACTTGATACGCTTATCATGATGGAACCAGCCGACTTGGTGTTTTCTAAGGGACAGCAAGAGACGTTTACCAATCCCGAACTCTCTGCCTACATCTCCAAACAGATAGGAAGAGGAAGCAGCAACGTGGTGCAATACGAGGTGGAATATCACAAACGCATAGCTGCATCGTTTGCTTCGTTCATCCTAACCACAATCGGGCTGTCGTTATCCTCGCGCAAACGCAAAGGCGGTATGGGTCTTTATCTTGGTATAGGCTTAGCGCTGAGCTTTGGTTACATTCTCTTACAAACCGTTTCGGCAACCTTTGCCGTGAATGCCGACACGCCTCCCATGCTTGCAGCATGGATTCCCAACCTGATATTTGCCGTTGTGGCCTATTTCTGTTATCGCAGTGCGCCCAACTAAAGTAGGTTAACACCACACATTATATAATATATAGCTCAAGGCGAAAAGATTATTATACTAAATATATAGGCACAAAAAAAGAAAAATATGTGCCCCTACAACATGACATTTGAAGAATTAGACTTAAACGACAATGTACTCGATGCACTGTACGACATGCGTTTCGAGACTTGCACTCCCATTCAGGAACACTGTATACCCCAAATCCTTAAAGGAAACGACATTTTGGGCGTGGCTCAAACAGGTACTGGCAAAACTGCTGCCTACTTGTTGCCCATCATGTCGATGCTAGACGATGGCGGTTTCCCACACGATGCCATCAATTGCATCATCATGTCGCCCACAAGAGAGTTGGCTCAGCAAATCGATCAGGCCATGCAGGGCTTTGGTTATTATCTAGACAGCGTGAGCAGTTTACCTATTTACGGCGGTAACGACGGCAACCGCTACGACCAAGAGATTAAATCGCTGCGCCTAGGGGCTGATATCATCATCGCAACGCCTGGCCGTTTCATCTCACATCTTCAGCTTGGCAATGTTGATTTAAGTAAAGTGTCGTTCTTTGTGCTCGACGAAGCCGACCGAATGCTCGATATGGGCTTCTCTGAAGACATTATGACTATTGCCAAACAGCTGCCACCAACCTGCCAAACCATCATGTTCTCGGCAACCATGCCACCTAAAATAGAGCAGTTGGCCAAGACTTTGCTGAAAAATCCCGTTGAAATTAAGCTCGCAGTGAGCAAGCCAGCCGAGAAAATAGCACAGAAAGCCTACCTTTGTTACGAGCCTCAGAAACTTAAAGTGCTTGAAGACATCTTTAAGGCAGGCAATCTTAACCGCGTAATTATCTTCTCTGGCAAGAAACAAAAGGTGAAGGAAATTAACCGCGCCTTGGTGCGGATGAAGATAAACAGCGACGAAATGCACTCGGACCTTTCGCAAGAGGAACGCGACCAGGTAATGTTCAAGTTCAAGAGTGGCGCAACCGACGTGCTCGTTGCAACCGACATCCTATCGCGGGGCATCGATATCGACGATATCACGATGGTGATTAATTACGATGTTCCGCACGATGTGGAAGACTATGTGCACCGTATTGGGCGAACTGCGCGTGCCGAACGCGATGGTGTGGCCTACACTCTGATTAGCGATCAAGACGTTTATTACTTCCAACAGATTGAACGTTTCTTGGAAAAAGAAATTGAAAAATTGCCCTTACCCGAAGGCATTGGCGAAGGTCCTGAATATAAACCGGCCTCTAGAGCACCGCAAAAGGGTGGAGCAAGAGGTGCCCACAGCGGTAAAAAACGATATGCTAAGACGTACTCTAACAACCACCGTAACGCCAAACCCAACCACAATCAGGGCAATGGGGCTAGAAACAATCGCTCGCGAGGCAACAACAACCGCCGTAAAAACAATAAACCGGCCAACAACGCATAGGTTGGAGTGTTGTGAAAGTGGGTTTTGCATGGCTTTAAGCAGCTAGCCTTCTTTCACAATATACACTAAACAAAAAAGGCTTGCACGAAAATGAAAACCCAACTGTCTGTTCTCATTCCCACATACAACTATGTTTGTTTGACACTCGTGCGCGAACTGCACAAACAGGCTATGGCCATTGAGGGCTTGCAGTTTGAAATTGTGGTGGCCGAAGATGGAAGCGATGAGGCTGAAACCATTGAACGAAATGCCGAAATAATGGCCTTGAGTCATTGTAGACACATCGTTAACACAGAAAATGTGGGTCGTGCGGTAATTCGTAATCGCCTAGCAGCACAGGCCAACATGCCTTGGCTGCTCTTCGTTGACAGCGATATGCGCGTGGTGAAGCCCAATTTTGTGGAGCGATATTTACAACTGCCCAACGAGTGTACGGTGGTTTATGGCGGAAACACCACGTATGGCGGTGCATGGACCGACGAACGACTGCTAAGAGTGCGCTACGAGCAGGCGGCCGAACGACAGTTCACCGCTCAGCAACGTGCAAAACAGCCGCATCACCACATCACCACGTCAAACCTTTTGGTACATAAAGCGGTGATGCAGACCGTCCCTTTCGATAATCGCTTTATTACTTACGGTTACGAAGACGTGTTTTGGGGTATGTCGTTGGCACAAAAAGGCATTCAAGTGGCACATATCGACAACCCCGTGGGCTTTAATTATTACGACAACAACGTGGCATTCGTGGCCAAAACCATTGAGGCACTCTACACGCTCTATGCTTTTAGCACAGAACTGGCAGATATCTCGCCCATCATTAGGCTCGAACGGCGCTTGCATCGCTGGCATCTGGATGGCCTTGTATGCAAAATGCTCAATAGAATGATGCCTATGCTGCATCGCAATATCGTGGGGGGTAAACCCTCGCTCGTGGCCTTTAAGCTGTTTAAGCTGTGCACCTATCTGCGAATAGCGCAGACAAAAGGCCAAAATAATACCTAATTGGTATAACTGGAAACAACGTAAGGATTGGCAAAACATATGTGCAAGGAGCCATTATCGCACCGAACGCGACTGATACACCGTCCTAACACCTTATTATATATATGTATGTCTAAACTAACTTATGCAATGAGAAAAACAATCTTGCTTGCCTTCGCCCTGCTATGTGCTGTTGGGGTTAAGGCTAAACATGGCAATGCGCCTGAAAATTATGTGCCCACGGCGCAAAACCTTGCTGCCCGCGAAGCATTTCAAGACCAGAAGTTTGGCGTGTTTCTACATTGGGGACTCTACTCGATGATTGGTGAAAGCGAATGGGTGATGACCAATCGTAACATCAACTACAAGGAATACCCCAAGTTGGCCGAGACTTTTTACCCCTCTAACTTCAATGCAGATGAGTGGGTAGCTGCCATTAAGGCCGCTGGTGCTAAGTATATAACCATCACCACGCGCCACCATGATGGTTTTTCGCTATACAAAACAGGCACTAGCACCTATAATTCGGTTGATGGCTCGCCTTTTAAACGCGACATTATCAAAGAGATGGCCGATGCCTGTGCCCGCCAAGGCATCAAGCTACACCTCTATTACTCGCACCTAGACTGGTATCGCACTGATTATCCCGTGGGAAGAACGGGCAAAGGAACGGGTAGACCCAAGGATGCTGTCAACTGGAAAAGCTATTACAACTTTATGAATACGCAGCTAACTGAGCTGCTTACCAACTATGGACCAGTTGGTGCCATCTGGTTTGATGGCTGGTGGGATCACGATAGCGACCCAACACCCTTTGATTGGGAACTTCCCGAGCAATATGCTCTCATTCATAAGTTGCAACCCCAGTGCTTAATAGGCAACAATCATCATCAAACACCCTTTCCAGGTGAAGATATTCAGATATTCGAACGCGATCTACCTGGAGAAAATACAGCAGGACTTTCTGGTCAAAGCATTAGCCATTTGCCTCTTGAATCGTGCCAAACCATCAACGAACATTGGGGATATTCGCTGGTCGACACCAATTATAAATCGGGTAAAGAACTTATCCAGATGTTGGTTAGAGCAGCAGGAAAAAATGCTAACCTGTTGTTAAACGTTGGTCCAGAGCCTGGTGGTCGTCTTCCTTCTATGGCTGTTGATCGCCTCAAAGAGGTTGGACATTGGCTATCTAAGTATGGTAACACCATCTATGGTACGCGTGGCGGGGTGGTAGGTCCACATACATGGGGCGTTAGCACGCAGCGAGGCAACAAACTTTACATTCACATCATGGACCTGCAAGACACTGGACTGTATTTGCCACTTGGTAACCGCATGCCCAAACAGGCCACAGAGTATGCCACAGGCAAGCGTGTTAATTTTACAAAGCATGCCGATGGCGTGACACTTCATCTTAATAAAGTGCCCACTGATATTGATTATGTGGTGGAGTTGACGATGTAAACGTACCATTTAAGCGCAGCAAAACATCAGTACAAGGTCCCTTGTACTGATGTCTGTATGCGCGTTACAGCTGGCAACAGCTTTTCAAAACATTTGTTTTTCACCATGACAATATAAGATACCTAATCTATGACCTTTCTACCAGAAGAAAAACAACAAAAAGCAAAAGACGTACTGCGAAGAAACACGAAATACACCGACTTGCACTTCTATCAGAAGACGGATGTCGTATTCCAGCTAACGTATATCTTCTGCAAGCGTTTTTTACCTAAGTATGGCGACCGTACCGTAGACCAAATGGTTCAGGCCGCGCGTTCGAGTAAGCAAAACATTGTCGAGGGAATTGAAGACGGCAATACTTCGACAGAGATGGAACTTAAACTGCTTAATGTGGCTCGTGGTTCACTTCGCGAGTTGCGCGAAGATTATGAAGATTTTGTGCATACGCGTGGCCTTACTTGTTGGGACAATGCGCATCCTCGCTACAACTCGATGCTCAAATTTTGCAGGGCAAACAACAAGGCAGAGTGCTATTTGCCTTACGCCAACAAATGGACGGCAGAGGAGTTCTGCAATACGCTGCTTACGCTTTGCCACATCACGGATAAGATGATGTGCAGTTATCTGAAAGTATTAGAGAAGCGGTTTGTGGAACAGGGCGGCATTAAAGAACGTATGCACGCTGCTCGCACGGGGTATAGGCAGGCTCAAGACGAATTGTTGGAGAGGTTGAAAACGGAGAACGAACAATTAAAGGCCGAAGTGCAAAGGCTGAAAGCAGAGTTGGAGAAGGGGAAGCTGGAAGAGTGAGAGGTTCTTTTTGATTCTCCTAGGCATTCTAGTAATCCTAGGCATTCTAGTAATCCTAGTAATCCTAGTAATCCTAAGCATCCTAGGCATCCTAGGCATCCTTGTAGCGCTAGCTATCTTAGGCTTCTTAGTTATCTTATGCCTCCCTGTTACCCTAGAAATGTTATTCCCCAAACTTTGTTTTCCCGCATTTTTGTGTACCTTTGCAGAACAAAAAAATTAGAGTATAAAAATGAAAATAAAATTGATTGCAGGCATGGCCATAGCTGCTATGTCGCTAATGGGCAACAAAGCATATGCCCAGATAGACTTTGGAAAAATACTTCAGAATGGCGCCGAGGTGCTATCTAATGGCGGTTCTACAGACGATTTGGTATCGGGAATCACCTCAATTTTCTCAAGTAAGAAAGTGGCAACAATAGAAGACTTAGCTGGCGATTGGGCTTATACCGAACCTGCTGTGGTGTTTATGAGTGATAACCTGCTGAAAAAAGCGGGCGGAAAACTGATGGCAAGTGCCATAGAGAAGAAAATTGAAACGCAACTCAATAAAGTGGGTATTAAAAAAGGTGCTATGTCGATGAACTTTACCACCAAAGGCACGTTTACGCAGACTATCGGAGGTCGCAAACTTAGTGGCACTTTCACCATTAAAGGCCAACAAGTGGTGCTTAAATATGCTGGTCAAGTGAAACAACTTGTTGGTACAACACAGGTGGATGGCAACGACTTGCTTATCGTTATGGATGCCTCCAAGCTGCTTACTTATCTCAAAACCATAGGCGCTTATAGCGGAAATACTTCGCTCAAAACTGCATCTTCGCTGATTGGAAGCATGAATGGAATGCTCTGCGGAATGCGACTAAATCGCGTAAGCAAGTAAAAAAGCATACAAAAAGGCTGTGTCATCACACAAAATACAGCACTTTTAAGACCTATACGTTGCGTAATACAAAGAAAAATCGTAACTTTGCACCGCTTTTTGAAGCACATCAATCGTGAAATTGATATTTCGTGTGATGGCGAATTAAGCGCATTTAATAATAACTTAATTTAGAGTAACACATTATGAGAGAAATTAATGTAGCAGGTAAGAGCAGAAGCAACCTGGGTAAAAAGGCTTCTAAGGAAATGAGAAAAGAGGGATTGATTCCCTGTAACCTCTATGGCGAAAAGAAAAATGCTGATGGATTGCCCGAAGCTCTTTCGTTTACCGTTCCAATGGCCGACCTTCGTAAAGTGGTTTACACTCCCCATATCTATGTTGTAAACTTGGATATCGATGGCCAAAAGCACACTGCCATCATGAAAGAGTTGCAATTCCACCCCGTAACAGACGCTCTGCTACACGTAGACTTCTACGAAATCACCGAAGAAAAGAGCATCTCAATCGGTATTCCTGTTAACCTCGTGGGCTTGGCTCAAGGTGTTCGCGATGGTGGACGTCTTAGCTTGTCTATCCGTAAGCTTGTTGTTAAGGCTCCTTACAAGCAAATTCCTGAGAAACTTGACGTTAACGTAACTGCATTGGGTATCGGTAAGAGCATCAAAGCTGGAGAACTTTCGTTCGAAGGTTTGGAAGTGGTAACTCCTAAAGATGTTATCGTTTGTACAGTTAAGATGACACGTGCCGCTGCTGCCGCTGCTGCTGCCGCCGCTAAGTAATATGAAAATGGGCTTTGAGATGCCCTTTACCGAATGGAGAAATATTTAATTGTAGGCTTGGGAAACCCCGGAAGAGAATACGAGGCTACCCGTCACAATACTGGATTTATGATATTGGACGCTTTTGCTAAAGCGTCCAATATTGTTTTTGAGGATAAACGTTATGGCTTTATCACCTCAACAATGGTAAAAGGTCGTAAACTGTTCTTGCTTAAGCCTTCTACGTTTATGAATCTTAGCGGAAACGCCGTGCGATATTGGCTTGATAAGGAGAATATCCCGCAAGAAAATTTGCTCGTTGTGGTAGACGATTTGGCTCTACCCCTAGGCACTTTGCGCCTTAAAGGGAATGGAAGCAATGGTGGACACAACGGATTGGGCCATATTCAACAGCTTATCGGACCGCAGTATGCTCGTTTGCGCGTGGGTATTGGTAACGAATTTCCACGCGGTGGGCAGGTAGACTGGGTGCTTGGGGAATATGATGAGGAGGAACAGAAAACCTTACAGCCAGTAATTGAACGAAGCATTGAGATAATCAAAAGCTTTGCATTGGCTGGAATAACCATAACAATGAACCAGTTTAACAAAAAGAATGCATAACACTTTGCTATGAACGAGGCAAGAATTGACAAATGGCTGTGGGCCGCAAGGATATTCAAAACCCGCTCGATAGCGGCCGACGCTTGTAAAAACGGACGGGTTACATTTAATGGAATGAACATGAAACCAAGTCGAACCATCAAGGAAGGCGACGTGGTGAGTGTGAAAAAACCACCTGTTACCTATTCGTTTAAGGTTCTTAAGGCCATTGAACAACGTGTGGGCGCTAAATTGTTGCCCGAAATTTATGAAAATGTTACCGACCCGAAACAATACGAACTGCTGCAGATGAGCCGTATTAGTGGCTTTATTGATAGGGCACATGGCACGGGCCGACCAACTAAGAAGGAACGAAGAGCCTTAGATGCCTTTGTAGATCCTGTGATGTTTGGGTTCGACGACGATGAAGAAGACGAGGATTAAAGTCTAGATAGGCTGCTTGCTGTAGGCTTTTACTGTTTAATTTTAGACAAATTACTCTTGCAGTGAGGATAATAGAGTGCTCTTTGGTACTCAATACAACATTCAACAACGACAACAATAACGCAAATACAAAACCTATGACCAACATTGCCATCTTTGTTTCGGGTAGTGGTACCAATTGCGAGAACATCATTAACTACTTTGCTAATGATGCCAACGTGCATATCGCATTGGTGTTGAGCAATAGACCAGATGCTTATGCACTGGTAAGGGCCAAAAATCACCATGTGCCAACGGCTGTTTTAACCAAAAGCGAGTTTAATAACGAGGCCAAAGTGATGGACTTACTTCATGCACACGATGTCAATTTTATTGTTTTGGCTGGTTTCTTGCTCATGATTCCGACTTTTCTAGTTTCGGCTTTCCGTCAACGTATGCTCAATATTCATCCTGCTTTATTGCCCAAATATGGCGGTAAAGGCATGTATGGACACCATGTTCACGAAGCGGTGAAGGTCGCAGGAGAAGTAGAAACAGGTATCACTATTCATTGGGTGAGCGATGTTTGTGATGGTGGAGAGATTGTGGCGCAGTTCTCTACGCCTCTTACGAGTGCCGATACGCCCGATGATATCGCAGCAAAGGTGCATCTTTTAGAGCAAGCTCACTTCCCAGAAGTTATCAAACAAGTGTTGGGTAAAGTCAATTTATAGTTTAAGATAAATACACAACTAAGATGAAAAAAACAGCTTTAATCTTTGTGGCGCTGCTTGCTACGCTTTGTTCTAATGCGCAAGCGCCCCAGAAAGTGGAACGATGGCCATCGTTTCTACAAAAAACAGACTTGCCCAATGCCACTAAGTTTATTCCAGCTCCGCCCGATACTTCGAGCATTGCTTATCTAAAAGACTTTAATCGCTATCAGTGGGGCAAGTCGATGCGTAACACTGAGCGTGGAAAACAGGCCGTTTATGATGCGTATGTCGAGGTCGACTCGGTGCTTAAAGGCTTTTCAGAGGCTTTTGGCATGTTAATCACCAAACAAACTGCTCCCGAATTGTATTATTTAATGGAGCGTGTGGAGAACGACGGTAGTCTTTCGGTGCGCGCTGCAAAGAAAAAATATATGCGCAAACGACCTTATGTGCAGTTTGGAGAACCAACAGGCGTGCCTGCTGATGAAGAAGAATTGCGTAAAACGGGTTCTTTCCCCTCAGGGCATACCGCTCGTGGATGGGCTATGGCCTTAGTATTGGCCGAGATTAATCCCGAACGCCAAGACGAAATCTTGGAACGTGGTTATCAATATGGTGAGAGTAGGGTTATTGTAGGCTATCATTACCAGAGCGATGTCGACGTTGCGCGCGTTGCTGCTAGTGGAGCAGTGGCCCGTTTGCATGCCGATGAGGGTTTTCGTAAACAACTTGAAAAGGCTAAAAAAGAATTTGCACGCTTGAAGAAGAAATAGAATGGCGAGATACGTCAAAGTGTGAATACCTTAATGGGGTATTTATGGTAAGCGATATTGCTGCCATAAATGCCCCATTTTGTTTGTCTAAGCCCGCCAAAAGACAATGGATATCATCTTTTCTTTAACGCTTTATCACCTTACTCCTTTATCAGCATGCGATAAGCTTCGTCGAAGGCTTTAGGGTGTCGGCCAATAAGGCAGATGTTTACCAGGCAATTAGCGGCAAGCTCGATGTCGGTGAGGTCAACCCCCTTTTCTTTCACCACCTCTTTGCCCAAGCACACTTCCCACGTGGTGTCGAAAGCGGCGTCTTCGGCTCCCATGAACGATGCGTCGCTGTTGGGGTCGGGCATTATTCTGTAACGAATATTCTTCTTTGAAGCCACGGGTTTCATTCCCATTAATATGTTATAGCCCAGTTGAAGAGCTGTGCGATACTTTCCTGTGCCAGGGAACATGTCGGCGACAACAGGCATGAGGTCGTCGAATGGATAACGTTGTAAGAGTTGTTGTAGTTTCATTCTTGTCTAGTTTTATGTGGTTTGAGTTGGGAATGCATTTCCCAATCAGAGTATTTTCAATGCTATGGCAGCGCAAGCTTCAGCATCGGCCAATGCGTGGTGGTGCTTATCCAGTTCGTAACCGCAGTGTTTGGCCACGGTGGGCAGCTTAAAGTCGGTTAGCCCAGCATCTTTTAGTTTGCGTCTCGCTGTTAATAGGGTGCAAAAGAATGGGTAATCTGGATATTCCATTTCGTAAGCAGCGAAGGCCGCTTTAAGGCACGACTCGTCGAAAGCCTTGTTATGTGCCACCAATGCCTTGTTTCTTATCAGTGGCGCAATCTCTGCCCACACTTCAGGAAATGTGGGTTGTCCGTTTGTGTCGGCAGTAGTTAGGCCGTGAACACTTACGCATACGTCTTCAAAATAATTAGGTGTGGGTTGAATAAGGTGGTAATACGACCCTACAATCTCACCCTCTTCCACCAGAACAAGGCCCACGCTGCACACGCTTTCCCTTTTAAAATTGGCCGTTTCGAAGTCGATTGCTGCAAAGCTATTCATTCTTTTTAAATATTTTAAAACGATATGGGCGGAACATTTCTTGTGTTCCGCCCATATATAGATGTTGATTATTCGTTTTAAGTTTGTAGGCTAGGTTTAAAATTTAGCCATTTTGATGGCCACAATGGCGCATTCGTCGCCTTTGTTGCCATATTTACCGCCACATCTGTCAAGAGCCTGCTGCTGGTCGTTAGTGGTTAGCAAGCCATACACCACGGGTATTTCGCTTGTGGCGTTAAGTTTGGCAATGCCATAGGTAACGCCTTGGCAGATATAATCGAAGTGTGGGGTCTCTCCACGGATAACGCAACCCAAGATTATAACAGCATCATATCCGCCGTTAAGCACCATTTGGTGTGCGCCATACACCAGTTCGAAGCTTCCTGGAACTGTTTTCACGTGGATGTTTTCGGGCAATGCACCATGTTTTTCCAGTGTTTGTACAGCTCCGTTAAGCAAAGCGCCAGTTACTTCGGTGTTCCATTCAGACACAACGATGCCAATACACATGTTGCTAGCATCGGGAATTTTCGTAAAATCGTATTCCGAAAGGTTGTGTAATGCGGTAGCCATTATTTTGTTGAAGCGCGTTCGATGTATTTGTCTATCTCTGATGTCTGTACGAGCATCGAGTTAACATACTTCTTTTTGATGTCTTGGTAAAGAGTCAAAGCTTCGTCTTTCTTGCCTTGTGACTCCAAAATTTCGCCAGCTTGGATAAGGAACAGAGGCGAAAGACTGCTGTTAGCGCCATCGGCATCTTTGCTATCAGCCATCTTAGCGGCCTTTTTCAGGTTGTCAACAGCCTTGTCCAGTTGGTTCAAGTTTGCGTAAGCGTTACCTAAAGCTGCTACAGCAGCAGGACTAACCATTGCATCTGAAGCAGGCGAGTAGCTGTCTAAGAATTTGCTAGCTGCTTCCCATTTGCCCAAATTTGCATTGCAAAGTCCAGCGTAAAGCTTGGCTAGGTTTCCAGCATCGGTGCTGCTGTAGTCGTCGGCAATGCGTGCAAAGCCCACATATCCGGCTCCGTCGCCGTTCAGGGCCTTGTCGAATTGCTCAGAGTTGAAGTATTCTTGACCTTTAGCTAGAGCCGTACTGGCTTTTTCTTCGCGTGGACCAGCCACGAATGACTTGTAAAGGAAGAAGCCGGCAATGATGATTACCACTGCTGCAATGGCGCCTAGAATCACTTTTTTGTTCTTCGAGAAGAATGCTTCTGAGCTTTGCGATGCGTCGAATGTTTCGGCAACGCCTTGTTTAATTTTGTCTGCCATTATATTTAAACGTTGTTATTGTTCTAAGAAGTTTGGCAAAATTACTTATTTTCTCTCATATAGTGAAACATATCCGCTACTTTTTTCGTTTTTCATACCCAAATGGCGTATCTTTGCATGATAGATAAGGCTAGTTGTTTAATTTGCCTATGATGAATTATTAGATTTTCTATACTGTGCTTTTTCTTGTTTATTACACAAACAAGGGGGGCTTGGGGGCTGTGATGGTGGTTCTGAGTGAATGGATACGCCAAGCTTTTGTTAGGCCTTGAGGTATGGTTTCGAGCATCGCGGGTGAGCCAATACGCTTTTCTGTGTGCTAAAATGATTGTTTCGGATTATGATTTTGAATAGCATTTCGGTTATCAATTATAAGAATTTGAGGGCTGTAAATTTACAGCTATCGCCCAAAACAAATTGTTTTATTGGGCATAATGGGTCGGGAAAAACCAATTTTCTCGATGCACTTTATTATCTTTCATTTTGTCGAAGTGCACACAATCCCATTGATTCGCAGCTTATCACGCACGACCAGGATTTCTTTGTAGTGGAAGGCGACTATATCAACGAGATGGGCGACAACGAAAATGTGTATTGTGGCATGAAACGGGGTGCCAAAAAGCAATTTAAACGTAATAAAAAGGCTTATCAAAGACTTTCGCAACACATTGGCTTGATACCTTTAGTGTTTGTTTCGCCAGCCGATGCCACGCTTATTGATGGGGGGAGTGAAGAGCGACGACGCTTAATGGACATGGTAATTGCTCAATACGACTCCTCTTATATAGATGCGCTTACTCGTTGCAACAAAGCTTTGCAGCAGCGTAATGCCTTGTTAAGAATGGAAAACGAACCCGATTTGGCTTTGCTCGAACTCTGGGAAGAAGAAATGGCCACGCAGGGAGAAGCGCTTTTTGTCAAGCGTGCCGCTTTCGTTGAGGAGTTCATTCCGGTGTTTCAAAGCATTCACCAACGTATATCGGGCGGCTCTGAAAAGGTTTCTTTGCGCTATGTTTCGCATTGCCAGCGTGGTTCTTTGCTTGATGTTATACGCAAGGATAGGCACAAAGACCGTGCTGTGGGCTATTCCTTGCATGGCGTTCATCGCGATGATTTGGAAATGCTTATTGACGGTTATCTGCTCAAACGTGAGGGTAGTCAGGGACAGAGCAAAACTTATGTCTTGGCAATGAAGTTGGCTCAGTTTGATTTTCTGAAACGAACGGCCTCTAAAACCACGCCACTGCTTTTGTTGGATGATATCTTTGATAAGTTGGATAGCCAGCGAGTAGAACGTATTGTGCAACTGGTTTCGGGCGATAGCTATGGACAGATTTTCATTACCGATACCAATCGCGAGCATCTCGACCGTATATTGCAGGCTGGTGCAGCGGATTATAAACTCTTTTATGTTGAAAACGGTGAGATAACCGAGAAAGGAGGCGACAATGTTTAGACGCGATGTGAAGCCTTTGGGCGAAATTTTGCTAAAGCTTTTGCGCGATGAGGGATTGGAAACGCCATTGCAGCAAAAGCGTTTGATTGATGCTTGGGAAACGGTTGCAGGGCCAATGGTGGCTAGTTACACCACAGAGCGGTTTATTAAAAATCAGACTTTGTTTGTAAAAATCACCAATCCCGCTTTGCGTCACGACCTTTCAATGATGCGCACGCAACTGATGAGACGCCTCAACGAGCAGGTGGGGGCGTTGATTATTACCGATATTAAGGTGTATTAAATGAGCGCTGATGGGGTTTTGAATATATTCTCCTAAACTTTTTGTTAAATGTAGTAATAATACTTTACAAGGCGTGCGTTTTTGGGCAACTCCTTTTAGCGAATAAATGTGCCCAAAACTATGTTTTTCCTCTCAATTTCTAGCTTTTAGAATTTATTTCTACCGCGATTTTGGAAACAATATGGGTGTTTTGCACCATTTTGCCTTTCTATTTTCGAATTTTCTCACGATTTTTATCTGCCCAAATAAGTGCTTTTAGTAGGTAAAAAGTCGCTTTATTTGATTGTTTTCGCTTATTTCACTTGCTTTTTTTTATTCTTTGTACGCATTTAAGTAGCTCCAAATTTTGCGTTTTGCACCATTTAGTATTGCATTTAGCAGCATATTACCTTGCGTTTAGCATGAGTTAGCACCGCGTTTAGTAGGAGTTAGCACTGCGTTTACTAGGAGTTAGCACAGCGTTTTGGTGCATTTTGCACAAGATTATGCTTTAAAAAGCCTATTTTGTAGTGAAAAATACGGTTTTTGTAATGAAAACATATTTTGCTAGCCATCGCCTATTTAGGTGGTTTTTTATCAAGTCAAACCTCCGCGAGAATCGAAAATTTTCGCTCGGAGATGGCAATTGGTGATTTTAAACGGCTCTTTTTGTGTTAAATTATTGGCTGAATATTTTACAAAACAATACTGTGCTTACCGGTTGAATTTGAATACAGCACACAGAAACCAATAAACGCTCAACATAAAGCATCGCGATAAACATTTATCACCGATTGGGGTGAAACGTTTCTTCGCAGTATGGCTTGCAAATAGAGGCATAGTTCATCAACTCGTGTTTTTGAGAACTATAACAAGTTTGCTCAATTGGCAAAGTTTCATATTACAGATTTGCATACACGATAGATGGTGTTTACAGCGTTAAAATAAAAGTGATTTTGCGTTTCACATGTAAGGCTGTGCAAAATGTAGCAAAAAGGGGGTAATAAACTTCTGGAAGGCGCGAGTTTTTGCGGAAATGGAATGAGAGAAATTGGCGAAATGTGATGGTACATTTCTGAAAGGGGCGTGTTTTTCGGGAGAGAATTAGACTAGAAGCCGCCAAAGGCCTAGATAAAGAAAATAGTTGGTTCGAAAAATGTGCGTATTATAGCGACGCATGCCCACGCTTGTGTGCGCTATATATAATAAGGAGTGGGGCAGGGTGGTGCTTATCTGTCACCCTCCTGCCCCACAGTGTTATATCACTTCATTCATTTGGATGTCGTTTTCATCAGTAGGTACTAGCTCCACCTTTTGGAAATCAAAGCAAACACCTATTTTATAAGCTTGTGGCACCTGTGCCAAAAAACGGTCGTAATAACCTTTGCCACGCCCCAAGCGATTACCCTGGGGGTCGAAACTCATGCCAGGCACAAGCACCGTTTCTATCTCTTGATAGTCGGTGAAAGGCGTTCCGGCGGGTTCAAGAATGTTCATAGCCCCCAATTTTAAGTCTTGCGGACCTTGATAAAGGCGTATTTCGAGATTTTCCTCGTCGATAACCACTGGTAAGAGCACCCGTTTGCCCATTTGCACCAATTGGTCAACGGCCTCGTGGGTGTACACTTCATCAGGTAAAGAGTGGTAGAACATCACCGTATTAGCTTGCACCACTCGCGGATGCACCAACAAACGTTGCACCACTTCTAGCGACAGCTGTTGCAATTGCAGAGAGCTGAATTGTTTTTTACGCCCCCTAATTTCGTGTCTTAGCTCCTTTTTGTCCATCATTTGGTTTTTGTTTGGTTTCGCTTTTCGCTTTATCTGCTTGTGTGAGCTTTGGGAACGACGCCTCTTCTTTAAACACTTTCATTGCAGCAGCGATAACGGGGTCGTCTTCGTTCAGGTATTCGGTCCACACTTCATCGTCGAGTATGCTGTAAATAATGCGGCTATTGATGTAGCGCATCAGCAGTTTATGCGACTTGCGTATCATCAAGTTGCGTCTTTGCAGTCCATGTTTGTCGGCGTATGCAGCAAATTGCTCCACCAGATTTTGTTTATCCAAATAAGCAGTGATTTCTTTAAGCGTTTTAAATTTAGAGAGCTTTTGGCGGTTGTTATCGGTATAGGTGTAAGCAAACTGCAAAATCAGTCCGCTCATAACTGCCTGTTTGAAATAAGAGGTAACGCCCAGTGTGTCTTCGGCCACAAAAATATCGGGAGTAATACCACCACCACCATACACAACACGGCCAATACCCGTGTGATAAGCCGGTCCGGTGTGCTTAATACTATCCTGTGAGAAAAATTCTCCATGTTGATAGCGACTGTAAATGTCTTGTTCGTAGTTGGCACCGTCGCCAGCCGTGTAGGGTTTTTGTATGCATCGTCCCGATGGAGTGTAGTAACGGGCGATGGTTAGACGTATCAAACTGCCGTCGGTGAAGCCCAATTGCTGTTGCACTAGTCCCTTACCAAACGAGCGTCTGCCGATAATAACAGCGCGGTCGTTGTCTTGCATGGCGCCAGCAAATATCTCGGAAGCCGATGCCGAGCCCTCATTGATGAGCACAACCAATGGGAAACGCTGATAACTCCCCTTACCATCGCTCAGGTATTCTTGTCTTTGCGATTTTCTTCCTTGGGTGTACACCATGAGTTTGTTTTTAGGTAAAAACTCGTTGGCCATCTGAACGGCCGACTGCAAGTATCCACCAGTATTGTCGCGCAGGTCGATAATGAGCTGTTTGCATCCCTCGGTAGAGAGTTTAGCAAGAGCAATGAGCAAGTCGGGATAAGTTCTTTCTCCAAAGTTTTTGATACGAATATACCCTGTTTTCTCGTCAATCATGTAACTAGCCGTGATACTTTTTTGAGGGATGTCGCCACGAGTGACCGTAAATTCCAGTGGTTTTTTATGGCCAAACCTCACCACGCCAATGCGCACTTTGGTGTCTTTCGGCCCTTTTAGTCGGCGCATAGCCTCATCGTTGGTAACAATTTTCCCCACAAAAGGCTTTCCGTCAATGCTCACCACCTTATCACCAGCGAGCAAACCAGCCTTTTCGGCGGGTGCGTTTTTCACCACGTTTTGCACGTGCAGCGTGTCTTGACGGATGTTAAATTCAATACCCACGCCCGAGAACGACCCCTTAAGGTCGTCGTTGGCAGCTTGCATCTCCTTTGCACTGATGTAAACCGAGTGCGGGTCGAGGTCGGAAAGAATTTGTGGAATAGCTTTATCCACCAGCGAGTCGATGTTAACGTTATCCACATACTGGTCGTCGATGATGTGCAGCAAGTTGTTAAGTCTGTTACTGCCCGAATTGATGATGTTGAGTCTATTGCCCGAGAAGTGGTTGGCATAGAAAGTGCCAATCACAATGCCGAATGCAACGCATACAGCCATGAGCACGGGCATATAACGGTTACGTTTATTAGGATTCATTCTGTATCAGGGTTGAGGAAAATCACTTCGATATTGGCTCTGCGAAGAAGGTCGAGCCCCTCTTCAAGGCGGTATTTCTCGCCATACACCACACGTTTAATACCAGCTTGAATAATGAGTTTGGCGCATTCTATGCAAGGTGCTGCCGTTACGTATAGCGTAGAGCCATCGCTATTGTTGTTGCTTCGTGCCAGTTTGGTTATGGCATTGGCTTCGGCGTGCAGCACGTATGGCTTGGTAACATTATTGCTATCCTCGCATACGTTTTCAAATCCGCTAGGTGTTCCGTTATATCCGTCGCTGATAATCATTTTGTTTTTCACCACCAATGCGCCCACCTTACGGCGTTCGCAGTAGCTGTTTTCGGCCCAGATGCTCGCCATACGCAGGTAGCGCAGGTCGAGAACGGTTTGTTTATTGTCGTTACACATATCAAGAATATGGGTGGTTGGTGTATTGTAGTTATGGCCTTTAATTGGCGTGGCGATGCTTGGAGGGTGGGTTTAGTTGTTTGTGGTGATGCCGTCGCGTTGCAAAAGGGCCTCAATGGTGGGTTCGCTTCCTCGGAAACGTTTGTATAATGTCATAGGATGTTCGGTGCCACCACGTGAAAGAATATTGTCGCGGAAGCTTTGTGCCGTGGCTTGGTCGAATATTCCGTTTTTCTTAAACATGCTAAATGCATCTGCATCCAGTACTTCGGCCCACTTATAACTGTAGTATCCAGCAGCATATCCGCCCGCCATGATGTGCGAGAACTGCGTAGTCATGCATGTTTCGGGTAGTTGCTTGGTGATGATGGCTTCTTTCCACGCCTCTTTTTCAAAGGGAATGATGTCTGCCGTGAAGGCCTCCTTCTGTGTGTAATAGGCCATATCCAGTAAGCCCAGACTCACTTGTCTTAGACATCCCGAAGCCGCCATGTAGTTGCGACTCTTTACAATGCGCGCGATAAGATCGTCGGGGATGGGTTCACCTGTTTTATAATGAATGGCAAATGTGCGTAAAAAATCTTTTTCGATGGCGAAATTCTCCATAAACTGCGATGGCAGTTCCACGAAATCCCACCATACATTGGTGCCGCTTAAGCTGCTAAACCTGCTGTTGGCAAACATGCCATGCAGCGAATGACCAAACTCGTGCAAGAAAGTTTCCACCTCGCCCAGGGTTAGGAGGGCAGGTTTTTCGGCCGTGGGTTTGGTAAAGTTCATTACCACGCTAACGTGTGGCCTAACATTCTCGCCCTTGCGGTCGATCCATTGACCTTGGAATTCGGTCATCCAAGCACCACCTTGTTTGCCCTTGCGTGGGAAGAAATCGGCATAGAACACGGCAAGATAGCTGCCATCGCGGTCGAATACCTCGTAAGCCTTAACGTCGGGATGATAAACTGGGATGTCGTTATTGGGTTTAAAGGATATGCCATAGAGGCGATTGGCCAAACCAAACACGCCGTCTATCACCTTCGACAGTTCGAAATAAGGGCGGAGCATTTCGCTATCGAGGTTGTATTTTTGCATTTGCAGTTTGTGCGAATAGTAAGCCGTGTCCCAGGGTTGCATCTCAAAATCATCGCCTTCCATGTTTTTGGCCATTCGTTCCAGTTCGTGATGTTCGTTGATGGCTGTGGGTTTGTAGGCCTTAATCAAGTCGTTAAGTAGGCGATAAACATTCTCGATGTTGGTGGCCATGCGGTGTTTAAGCACATAGTCGGCGTATGTGTCGTAGCCCAAGAGTTGAGCAAGTTCTCTTCTAAGGTTCACCAGACGCTTGCAAATCTCCAAGTTGTTATTGTCGTTTTGGTGCGTGCATTCGGTGTTTCGCGCCATATACAATTGTTTGCGTAGGTGGCGTTGCGACGAATAGGTCATGAAAGGCGAGTAACTAGGGAAGTCGAGAGTAAACACCCAGCCCTCTTTCTCCTGTTCTTTAGCAGCCATAGCTGCTGCTTCGCGAGCCGTTTCGGGTAGTCCGTCAAGCTCGTTTTCGTTGGTGATGTGCAGCGTAAAAGCCTTATTTTCTTTTAAAAGGTTTTGCGAAAACTGTAGGGACAACACGCCAGCCTCTTCGGTAAGTTTGCGAAGACGCTCTTTACCTTCGTCGTCTAGAAGAGCACCGCTGCGCACAAAACCATCATAACAATTATCTAAGAGCATTTGTTCTTCGGCGTCTAGTTCGCGATGGTTTTCGTAAACATACTTAATGCGGTCGAAAAGCTTTTTGTTCAGGCGCACATCATTGGCATGCTGGGTAAGAATGGGGCTCATTTTCTGTGCCAGTTCATCCAGGTCGTCGTTAGTTTCGGCACTAAGCATGCACGAGAAAACGTTCGACACACGGTTAAGCAGGTCGTAATAATGGTCTCCGTTTTCGTTGTCGGCCCTGATAATGGTGTTTTCGAACGTTGGCGTATCGGGGTCGTTCACAAGTTTTTCAATTTCTTCTTCGTCTCTTCTAATACCTTCAAGGAACGCCTCTTCGTAGTGTTCTGTTTTGATGAGGTGGAAGGGTACGGTCTCGTGTGGTGTTGTATATTCCCCAAAAAAGGGGTTGTTTTGATATTTGCTTTCTTCTTTCAAATTTTCATTCATAACTGTAAATGTCTTCAAGCGTGTTTTTATCGCTGTTTTCGTGAGTTCGAGCGTACTTGTTGATGCTTTCTGCGGGTCTGCATGGAGCACTTGGGCTGTCTCGAAGTGCGTAAATATTGGCCCAAACCTGTAAGGCCTAGTCCCTTGTTGCGATTTTTCAATTACAAAAATAACAAATTTCGGTCAAACGGCTATCTGTTCCTTATCTTTTTAACTTATGTTAGTTTTGCAAGGGTGTTAGCTAGCTTGGCAAAGGTTGTATGATATTGTGTTTTGCGTGTAGAAATCGAGGTTTTGTTGCTCTGGTTTTTTGACTAAATTGTTTTTCAAAATACGTAAATTAAGGTGTAATGTAAAGCGTAGATATTTAACACAAAAAATACATCTGAATAAGGAAAGCAAAGTAATGAACTGTAAACGTTTCTTATTGCACATGCTAACCCAATATGCGCAGAAATGAACGACAAGTAATTTAAAATCTCTTAAAACTTGGATATAAGTATTTCCTTTTTTCCTTTTTATCACTATCTTTGCATTAAACCAATTAAAAAAGACGATAAACCTCAATGTTTGAAAATCTTAGCGACAGACTAGAACGGTCTTTTAAAATAATAAAAGGTGAAGGAAAAATCACCGAAATTAACGTAGCCGAAACCCTCAAAGATGTTCGTCGCGCATTACTTGATGCCGACGTTAACTACAAAGTGGCCAAAACTTTTACAGATACGGTGAAGCAAAAGGCATTGGGTATGAACGTGCTCACGGCTGTTAAGCCTGGTCAATTGATGGTTAAAATTGTGCACGATGAGCTTGCCACACTGATGGGAGGCGAAAGCGTGGGACTGCAACTTATCAATCGCCCCGCCATCATTTTGATGTCGGGATTGCAAGGTTCGGGAAAAACTACATTTAGTGGTAAGCTTGCCAATCTGCTCAAAGGCAAACAACACAAAAATCCATTACTCGTGGCTTGCGACGTGTATCGTCCCGCAGCCATTGAACAGCTAAAAGTGGTGGCTCAACAAGTGGGCGTGCCAGTATATAGCGAACCCGATAACAAAAATGTGGTGGAAATAGCTACAAATGCCATACGCGAAGCCAAGGCAAAAGGCAACGATGTGGTGATTGTGGATACCGCAGGACGCTTGGCGGTTGACGAAGAAATGATGGACGAAATCTATCGTCTGAAGCAGGCTTTGAACCCTGATGAGACCTTGTTTGTTGTGGACTCGATGACTGGTCAAGACGCTGTGAACACCGCTCGCGAGTTTAACGATCGGCTAGATATTGATGGTGTGGTGCTAACAAAGCTCGATGGCGACACTCGTGGTGGAGCAGCGCTCAGCATTCGCACCGTTGTTACCAAGCCAATTAAGTTTGTTGGTACAGGCGAAAAGATGGAAGCAGTAGATGTTTTCCATCCCGAGCGTATGGCCGATCGTATTTTGGGTATGGGCGATATCGTGTCGCTGGTTGAAAGAGCGCAAGAACAATTCGACGAAGAAGAGGCAAAGCGCCTGCAAAAGAAAATACAGAAGAATAAGTTTGACTTCAATGATTTCCTTAAACAGATTGAACAAATCAAGAAGATGGGAAACTTGAAAGACTTGGCTTCGATGATTCCCGGCGTTGGAAAGGCTATCAAAGATGTTGATATTGACGATAATGCTTTCAAAGGCATTGAAGCGATTATCAAAAGTATGACGCCAAAGGAAAGAACAAATCCCGAAATCCTTAATAACAGCCGTCGACAGCGTATTGCAAAAGGTAGTGGAACCAACATTCAAGAGGTGAACAAGCTGATTAAACAGTTTGATCAGACTCGAAAAATGATGAAGATGATGACTGGAACCAATATGGCGAAGATGGCAGGCATGGCGAGCAAGATGAAAGGAATGCCCGGAATGCCGAAACTTTAAAACCTAATTAGAATGATGCAGTTAATCGATGGAAAGGCAACTGCTACCGCTATTAAAGCGGAAATTGCAGAAGAAGTGAGGCAAATTGTTGCTAATGGCGGCAAACAACCACACTTGGCCGCGGTGCTTGTAGGGCACGACGGCGGTTCGGAGACCTATGTGAAGAATAAGGTGATTGCTTGCGAACAATGTGGATTTAAATCTACCCTCATTCGTTTTGAAGACAACGTCACCGAAGCTGAACTCTTGGCCTGCGTAGACAAATTAAATAAGGACGAAGATGTTGATGGGTTTATTGTGCAACTGCCGTTACCCAAACATATTGACGAACAAAAAATTGTTGAAGCAGTAGACTATCGCAAGGATGTTGACGGCTTCCACCCCATCAATGTGGGGCGCATGGCCATCGGTTTGCCCTGTTTCATCTCGGCCACTCCTCTGGGTATTATTACCCTTTTGCAACGCTATGGCATACCCACTTCGGGAAAGAAGTGCGTGGTGCTAGGACGAAGCAATATCGTGGGTAAGCCAATGGCTCAGTTGATGCTGCAAAAACAATATGGCGACGCCACTGTTACAGTGTGCCACTCACATTCGCCCTCGCTTAAAGATGATTGTCGCGAGGCTGATATCATCATCGCTGCTATCGGAAGGCCCAACTTTGTTACGGCCGACATGGTAAAAGAGGGGGCTGTGGTTATTGATGTTGGCACCACACGCGTAGAAGACCCAACACATAAAGGCGGTTTCAGGCTCAATGGTGACGTTAAATTCGATGAGGTTGCACCTAAATGTTCGTACATCACACCTGTTCCTGGTGGCGTTGGTCCGATGACCATCTGCTCGTTGATGAAGAACACCCTCTCGGCAGGTAAGAAAGAATTCTATAAATAAAGTAAGGAAGGCGAACGAGGCAATGTACCTCGTTCGCCATTCACCACAATAAGCAATGAACAGCCAAGACTATTACGAACAAGGCAATGCTTACCGCCGGCAAGGAAACTGGCAAAAGGCGTTGGAATGTTATGCGGAGGCCATAGAACTCAACCCCGATAGTCCGGCAGTACATGCAAGGGATATGCTAAACAGCATCCTGGGCTTCTACTCAAAGGATGCCCTCAATCCTTGAAAAACAACTTGCTGCGCCTTGGCGAATGGTTTTCGCTGTCGCTGCAAACAAAATTATTGCCTGGTTGGGCTGCATAATGACTATGAGCCACATGCTAAAGCCTAGCTAAAAAGAAAAAACTGCCCAAAGGCAGCCTATAAGTTAGATATTATGAACAAGATGAAAGGAGCCGTGGTTATCAACACTAACAGGTGCAAAGGTTGCAACCTGTGCGTTGTGGCTTGCCCATATACAGTGTTGGAACTGGCTCGTAAAAAGGTGAATGCTAGCGGATACGCTTATGCGCAAGCCACGAATGCCGAAGCATGCGTGGGATGTGCAGCGTGCGGAACGGTTTGTCCCGATGGCTGCATCACTGTATATAGAATGAAAGTGGAGGAGAAATAGTATGGCAGAACGTGAAGTCAGACTGATGAAAGGTAATGAAGCGATAGCCCATGCGGCTGTTCGCGCTGGCATTGACGGGTATTTCGGCTATCCTATAACCCCTCAAAGCGAAGTGATTGAAACTTTGGCCCAACTGCGCCCCTGGGAAACCACGGGCATGGTGGTGCTACAAGCTGAAAGCGAAGTGGCATCTATCAATATGCTTTACGGTGGCGGTGGATCGGGTAAACGTGTAATGACTTCTTCATCATCGCCCGGTGTGGCGCTAATGCAAGAGGGAATTTCCTATATGGCCGGTGCAGAGATACCGGGACTCATTGTTAACGTGCAGCGTGGTGGTCCTGGTTTGGGAACCATCCAGCCGTCGCAAGGCGACTATTTTCAAAGTACTCGTGGCGGTGGTAACGGCGATTACAATGTTATTGTGCTAGCCCCAAACTCGGTGCAAGAGATGGCCGACTTCGTTGATTTGGGCATGAACCTCGCCTTTAAATATCGCAATCCGGCTATGATACTAAGCGATGGTCTTATCGGACAAATGATGGAGAAAGTGGTTCTGCCACCAATGAAACCTCGTCGAACCGAAGAAGAGATTATCAAAGAATGCCCCTGGGCTTCTACAGGGCACACCAAAAATCGCGAACCCAACGTTATAACCTCGCTCGAACTGCGCCCCGAGCTGATGGAAATTAAAAATAAAGCTCTGCAAGCTAAGTACGAAGAGATACGCAACAATGAAGTGCGCTTCGAAACGTTGCACACCGACGATGCCGAATACATGTTTGTGGCATTTGGAAGTGCTGCTCGTGTGGCCGAAAAAGCCGTAGAACTAGCTCGCGAAGAGGGCTTGCGTGTGGGACTTTTCCGTCCTATTACACTTTGGCCCTTCCCAGAAAAGCAGCTCGCTAGTCTTTCAAAAGACAAGAAAGGACTGCTGGTTGTGGAGATGAATGCAGGTCAAATGGTTCAAGATGTACGATTGGCCGTGGATGGAAGTCTGCCTGTTGCTCACTTTGGGAGACAAGGTGGAGTCGTACCAGAGCCCGAAGAGATAGTAAAAGCGTTAAAGGAGAAGTTGCAATGACCACAGATATAATCAAACCAGAGAACCTCGTTTACGCCAAACCGGCGCTCTTGAACGATACAACCATGCACTATTGTCCCGGCTGTTCGCATGGCGTGGTGCATAAACTCATTGCCGAGGTTATTGCTGATATGGGCATGGAAGAGAAAACAGTGGGTGTTAGTCCTGTGGGATGTGCCGTTTTTGCTTACCGTTATATCGATATCGACTGGCAAGAAGCACCTCACGGACGTGCTCCGGCATTGGCAGTGGGAATTAAAAGACTATGGCCCAACCGCCTAGTATTTACTTATCAAGGTGATGGCGACCTCGCTTGCATCGGCACTGCAGAAACATTGCACGCACTAAATCGTGGTGATAACATCACCATCATCTATGTTAATAATGCTATTTATGGCATGACGGGTGGACAAATGTCGGCCACAACGCTGCTAGAGCAGCCCACAGCTACTTGTCCTACAGGCAGAACGCCCGAACTTCACGGCTATCCCATTGATATAACAAACCTTGCTGTGCAGCTTGAAGGTACTTGTTTTGTAAGCAGACAAAGCGTAGAAACCGTGGCAGCCATTAATAAAGCCAAGCGAGCCATTCGTAAAGCATTCGAAGCTTCGATGGAGGGTAAAGGCTCATCGCTCGTAGAAATCGTGTCAACTTGCAGCAGCGGATGGAAAATGTCGCCCGTAGCCGCCAATAAATGGATGCAAGAAAACATGTTCGACCATTATAAAAAAGGCGACTTAAAAGACAGAACGAAAGAATGAAACACGAGATAATCATTGCCGGATTTGGTGGGCAAGGGGTGCTTTCAATGGGAAAGATACTGGCCTACTCGGGCTTGATGGAAGATAAAGAGGTGACGTGGATGCCGGCATATGGACCAGAACAACGCGGAGGAACTGCAAACGTAACGGTTATTGTGAGTGATAGTCGTATATCTTCGCCTGTTCTTAGTAAGTATGATGTGGCTATTGTGCTTAACCAACCATCGCTCGATAAGTTTCAACCAAGAGTAAAACCTGGTGGTATTCTTATTTACGATGGTAACGGAATAGCCTCGCCACCTACGCGAACCGACATAAAGGTGTATCGAATGGATGCTATGGACAAGGCGGCCGAGATGCGCAATGCCAAGGTTTTCAATATGATTGTTCTTGGCGGACTGCTTAAGGTTTGTCCGGTTGTTAGCACTGAGGGCTTGAACATGGCTTTGTTTAAAACCCTTCCCGAACGCTATCACAACCTCATTCCGCTGAATATGGAAGCTGTAGAACAAGGCAAGCAAATCATTGTGGAGCAATAAGCAATACAAATGTGGCTGTCCTGAAGGCTAACGAAATACAATTGACCAAAAAAGAATTGCTGAAAAGCAGATAAACAACTTGATTTTTTTATAACTCTCTAATTTTTTGGGGGCCGGCTGCAGTGATGCACCCGGTCTTTTTTGTATTAGATACACAGCTATTGCGCGCCATTAGCCTCATCTTTTTCTTTCCTTTTGATGGAAAACGATGTGCAATGCCATCGAAAACACCAAACAAAATCTGCATTCTCATGGCTTTTTATGAGTGACGAACCATCCAGCATGTAAGAATTTACAGCACTCATGATTTTACAGCATGCCTTAACATTTCTTCTTCCACCTTTTCTTCTTTCTCGTTTGCCCGAAAACGCAAAAAGTTGTACCTTTGTGCAGAAATGGAGCGTTCAGGATTATATAAATATCAACCCCTTCAATTATTGCGTAATGCGTTAAATACCTTGCCCTTGTGGTGCATGGTTGCCTTTTTGGCTGCATGTAGTGCATCGAAGTTTGTGCCCGACGAGAGTTGTTTGCTTGAGAAAGTGGAACTGAAAAGCGACACCAAGAAGTTTAATGTGGCCTCACTCGAACCCTATATCCGCCAAAAAGCCAACTCAAAGTGGTTCTCGGTATTCAAAATTCCTCTCGGCATTTATGCCCTTTCTGGGCGTGATTCTACGCGTTGGGTTAACCGCACGCTGCGCAAAATTGGCGAAGAGCCTGTGGTGTACGACACCTTACAGGCAAAACTTTCGTGCAACGACCTTAAACTGGCTTTGCAAAACATGGGATATATGAACGGAGAGGTAGACCTTACCACCCGAGCCAAAGGCAAACACCTCACCGCTGTTTACACGTTGCATCCTGGAACGCCCTTTTTTATCAATTCGGTGCGCTATGATATTCAGGATTCGATTATTGCAAAAATGCTCGATCTGGATAATCCCAACCGACAAGAACTAAAGGCTGGCGACCCCTTCACCGTTACTCGACTTGAAGATGAACGCAAACGCATCACCCGTGTACTCATGGATAGCGGCTATTATCGGTTTCATAAAGATTTTATTCAATATGGTGCCGACTCAACAAAGGGCAGCAACCAAGTGAATTTAATGCTTCACCTGCTGCGTTATCGACCCAATAGTAGCGTTCCCGAAACGCTACACCCTCGCTATACCATACGTAGTGTGGCCTTTTCTAGCAACGATAGCACCAAGATTCACCTTCGTCAACGTGTGTTGCGACGTAGTACACTCATCAGACCGGGCGATCTTTTTAGTGCAAGTCTGCTGCAACGCACATACGCCAACTTTGCTCGTATGCAAGCTGTGCGCTATACGAACATTAGATTTCTTGAAGTTCCCGACACCACTTTGCTTGATTGCGACATCAATATCAGCACCAACAAACCTTCTTCCATCTCGTTCCAACCCGAAGGAACAAATACGGCAGGCGACCTTGGTGCGGCTGCTTCGGTTACCTACGAGAATAGAAACTTATTTAGGGGTAGCGAATTGTTGAGCATTCAGCTTCGTGCTGCTTACGAAGCTATTACCCGATTAGAGGGTTATCAAAATAAAGATTATCAGGAATATGGTGTAGAAACAAAACTTACTTTTCCTCGATTTGTAGCTCCATTATTGTCTAAAACGTTCCGCAGACGAAGTTTGGCCACCAGCGAATTGTCTCTTAACTGGAACCTTCAAAACCGTCCAGAGTTTCATCGACGCGTGTTTGCCATGGCATGGCGCTACCATTGGAACGAACCTCGCCATCACATTACCTACCGTTACGACTTCTTCGATATCAATTATGTCAATATGCCCTGGATTAGTTCGCGCTTTAAGGCCGATTATTTGGACAACGCCACCAGCCGCAATGCCATTCTAAGGTATAACTACGAAGACATTTTTATTCTTAAAATGGGTTTCGGTATGTCTTTTAATAATGGTGTAAACGCCGTGAAGCTTAATGTTGAATCGGCTGGAAACATTCTGCAGGCTGTGTCGAAGACTTTCCGTATGCAACAAAATGCTGATGGAAAATACACCTTGGTAAATATTGCTTATGCGCAATATGTGAAGTTCGATGTGGATTATACCCGTTTGTTTAAGTTTGATGAACGCAACTCTTTGGCCTTCCATGTGGGACTTGGCGTGGCCTATCCTTACGGCAACAGTACTATTTTGCCTTTCGAAAAACGCTATTTTTCGGGTGGTGCTAACTCGGTTAGGGGTTGGCGTGTACGCGAATTAGGACCGGGTTCGTTTAAAGGTACTGATGGCCGCATCGATTTTATTAACCAAACTGGTGATATGAAGCTCGACCTCAATCTCGAATATCGCACTTTCTTGGGTTGGAAACTCCATGGAGCGGTGTTTGTGGATGCTGGCAACATCTGGACTTTACGCAATTATGCTGACCAACCTGGCGGACAATTCCGCTTCAACACCTTCTATCAGCAGATTGCAATGGCCTACGGCTTAGGCTTAAGGCTGAATTTTGACTACTTTGTTTTGCGTTTCGATCTCGGAATGAAAGCGGTTAACCCAGCCTATAGTTCCACACGCGAACATTATCCGCTGTTTTATCCCAACTTCAAACGCGACTACGCTTTCCATTTTGCAGTGGGCTTCCCCTTCTAATGGGCTGGTTTTGGCTTCTTTGCACAATAAAATGTAGGCGCAATACTTTTACCACCAGTGCCAGTGTGCACTTTTTTAGCGATGACAAGAAACGAACGATATACTTACATACTAGATTATTTCCGTGCGCAATCCCCAGTCGTAACCACAGAACTGGAGTTTGGATCGGCTTTTCAATTGCTTGTGGCTACATTGCTTAGTGCCCAATGCACCGACAAACGCATCAATCAGGTAACACCAGCTTTGTTTAAACGTTTTCCAACAGCCGAAGCCATGGCCAAAGCCGATGTTGATGAGGTGTACGAATTGGTTAAATCGGTGAGCTATCCCAATGCTAAGGCTAACCATTTGGTGGCTATGTCGCGCAAGTTAGTTGATGATTTCAAGGGCGAAATGCCTAGTACCACGGCCGAACTTACCACTTTACCTGGCGTTGGACGCAAAACTGCTAACGTGTTGCAAGCTGTTTGGTTCGATAAACCCAACATGGCGGTTGATACGCACGTGTATCGTGTGAGCCATCGCATGGGCTTAGTGAGTAAAAAGGCTAACACGCCTTTGAAGGTTGAACAGGAATTGCTGCGCCATATTCCCACAGCTGATGTAAATAAGGCACACCATTGGTTGCTTTTGCATGGACGATATGTTTGCACTAGCCGAAAAGCAAAATGCGAAGAGTGTGTTTTTAATGATATTTGCCCTAAGCTTTTGGAGGGTTCTAAACTCGAATAAAGGTGAAAGGACTTTTAAAGGTGAAAAGGTGAAAAGGTGGTTTGGTACTGTTTTGTTTGCGGTGTATTTCCTGTAAATAGTGAATGTTGTGCCAATAGAGTATGATTCTAGAATTAGGTTCTGTACGAAACTGCTGATGTAAACAACTATAATGAGGGCTATGCGATTACCGTTTATAGCTTGATAAGTAATAAATATAAGTGAAGATGGACGTAAAGCGTATCTTAAACTATCTTGCCGACCTATCGGCTAACAACAATCGCGACTGGTATCAGGCGCATAAAGATGAATATTTAGTTTGCCGTGCCGATTTTGAAGAGGGGGTTAGGCAAGCTTTGGCCGCCATTTCGGTGTTTGATAACGAGATGAGCCATTTACAAGTAAAAGATTGCGTTTATCGGTTTAATCGTGATACTCGCTTTTCGGCCGACAAGTCGCCATATAAGAACCACTTTGGCGCATACATGTGTGCCAAGGGTAAGAAGGCGTTACGTGGTGGATATTACCTGCATGTGGAACAAGGACATTGTCTTTTGGCTGTGGGTGGCTACTGGTTGCCCACGAATATTCTTACTTCGTGCCGCAACGAGATTATGGGCAATATCGATACTTGGCGTGGCATTGTGGAAAACAAAGACTTTGTTGAACTCTTTGGTTTGCCCAATGCTAGTAAATGGGGTGAAGGGTCGCGCGGATTCGGTCTCGAAGCGCTTAAAAGTGCACCCAGTGGATTTCCTCGCGACTATGAGTTTATACAGTATTTGCGCATGAAAGATTATTGTGCTTGGGTGAAAGTGCCCGATAATTTCTTTGAAGGTGATGGCTGGATTGACGAGATGGCACGTATATTTAAGGTGGGTAAGCCCATGATGGACTTCATGAATAATGTGATTGATGATTATGAGTAAGGGAAGAAAACCCCACAACAAGGCTCACACCACCCTACAAGAAGTCTCATCCCCTAACCCCTCTCCAAGGGGAGAGTGGAGTGATATGCTTTGTTTATAACGTTTAAAAGAGCGGTTAAGGAGAGTACAAAGCAGCTTGTACTTACGCTACAAGGCGCTTGTACTGCCGCTACAAGATGCTTGTAGTGACACTCAAGGTTTTTGTACTGTCGCTACAAGGTATCTTGTACCGACTGTTTTGATTCAGAAGAGGTGTTGTTTACCAGGGTTTGTGTTTTAACAAGCGAACTTAACAATCCCTCATAGCTATAACATAGTGAGCGAAAAATGAAATGCCTACGGCTTCTAACAACAAGAAGACGTAGGCATTTGTACGTTAAACCACAATGGTAAGCAATTGTATTGTTTGGATATCTGATGGCGTTGGAGGCATAAGTTTTTATTTCCTTTGTTCACTACTATTATTAATGTGTAGCTTTCCACCAGCCAGTTGCCTTTTTAGTGGTTGAAGCGTTCTCGAAAGCCGACACGGTGGGGTCGCTAATGGTAATTCCACTATAATTGTTAACTTGAATGGTGTTGCTGGAAATTTGTCCAAGAGCAGTGTATATAAAACGTGTGCACGATTTATATGGCACCAAGCGCTTGAGGGCCGTTTGCATATCAAGGGCCAAATGTCGGGTGCTAGGCGTGTTGCAAAGCTTATTTACGTAGTCGCCCATATCAAAGAAAATGGTATGTTGATAGCCATCCAGTCGCTGAATGTCCACCCAATTGGGTGCAGCGTGTGCTCCTGAGGTGGAAGCATTGATGGTTCTCATCAGTCCAATTACCTCGTCTACTTTGCTACAATCGGTAATTCCGATGTTACCATAAGGATAAGTGTAGTTAGAATAGAAGCGATGAAATTCGTTAACCACCTCTTGATAGTTGGGTTTAGCCTGCGCTAGGTGTTTCCAAATAAGCTTATAGGGCATGCCATAGGCCATAATCTCGCTGCAGCAACCAATGAGATAGTCGGTAGCCTGGCGCATTTCGTAGGCCACTTCGATGTTAGACATATAACAATCGTCGAACATCACAAACTGCATGTGCATTTTTGATTGACTTATGGCAGCAGCCAAGGTGCTAATATTGGTTTGGTAAAAGTGCTCTGTACCGCCAAAATAGCGTGTTTGTGCCCTGCTCACGCCCTCTTTATACAGCCATCCCGTGCCATGGCAGCCCACAATGAGGGCATAGCTTTCTGCTGGAGCTTTGGTTTTGACAGTGGATAACAGGCTTGAAAGACCATTAACGGTGGTGTAGGCAGGCATATTTGAAGAGTTGAATTTTTGCAAGGTGTCTTGCTTACACTCACCTTTATCCGTATATTTCACCTCCATCAGCAATGCAGTGTTAGCAGATGTGGCAATAAACACCATCAGTTTGTTTCGCCCCAGTCCCTTTCCGGTAGTGATGGCATCTTTAATATCGTTGATGTTTTGTAAGAAATTGGAATACAAGCTATTGTCTTCGCTTGTTCTCGAAGCGCTCCACGGCATGTAAACAAAGATTGTTTTAGCGTTTATTGGTTCAGGAACGGGGTATGGTTCTGGCACATCTTTGTGACAACCTGCAATGAAGAGCGTTGCCAAGAGTATGAGTAGCACGTTGATTTTATTTTTCATGAAGGTGGTGTTAGGTGTTGAAATGAGAAGAAGTTCCTGCACCATTTGTTGCCATTAAGCCTCAATATAGCAGTAAGGTGTGAGTAAGGTTACTCACGATGGTACCAAGTGGTACAGGAACTTCGATTAAAACTCTCTAAAGGGGATGGCCTAAGATTACCATCCGTATTTATTTTTTCTTTAATTCTTCGATAGACGCTTTCAGCGCAGCAATCTTTTCTTCCGAGTCGCTTTGTTTTTTGCGTTCCAAAGCCACAACGGCTTCGGGTGCGTTAGCCACAAATCGTTCGTTAGATAGTTTTTTCTTGATGCCGGTAAGGAAGCCTTCGAGGTGAGCCAATTGTGCCTCTAGTTTACTAATCTTTGTTTCAAAGTCAATTAGATTGCCAACATGTATAACAAATTCGTGGGTCTCAACCATGAAAGTATAAGTTCCATTTGTTATAGGAGGCTCACTTGTAAAGCCTACATTGGCCATCTTTTCAATTAGACTTACATAGTCTTTCCAAATGTTTTCTTTGCCCATGTATCGTAGGTCGAACTTGTCTTTTGGGGACAATCGCTCTTGACTACGCATCGTTCTCACGCCACTGATAATCTGTTTGACTAATTCCATCTTGGCATTCAGCTTATTGTCGGCCTCCGTGAGCGCATCTATTTTTAGGCATTGGCACATAATCGACTCGCCCTCTTTGCGTTCGGCGATGTGCTGCCACAACTCTTCGGTGATGAAAGGCATGAAGGGATGCAGCATGTTGAGCAGCGTTTCGAAGTAGCGCAGCGTAGCTTTGTAAGTCTCGTTGTCGATGGGTTGGCCATAAGCAGGCTTCACCATTTCGAGATACCAACTAGAAAATTCGTCCCAGAAGAGGCGATAAACGGCCATAAGGGCTTCCGAAATGCGATATTTAGAGAACAAGTCGTTTAGTTCTTCGTTGGTTTGGCGTAGCTTGGCTTCGAACCATTGACAAGCAATTCGGCTTGCTTCGGGTTGTGCTTGGTTGCTAACCTCCCAGCCTTTAACCAGTCTAAACGCATTCCAAATTTTATTATTGAAGTTGCGCCCTTGTTCGCACAGTGTCTCATCAAACAGAATGTCGTTGCCTGCAGGTGCCGAAAGCATCATGCCCATTCGCACACCGTCGGCGCCATATTGTTCAATCAGTTCGATGGGGTCGGGCGAATTGCCTAATGATTTTGACATCTTACGGCCTAATTTATCGCGCACGATACCCGTGAAATACACATTCTTGAAAGGCATCTTACCACGATATTCGTAGCCAGCCATAATCATACGGGCCACCCAGAAGAAGATAATATCAGGACCAGTAACGAGGTCGCTTGTGGGATAATAATAGTTTATCTCCTCGTTGTTAGGTTGGTTGATGCCGTTAAACACAGAGATGGGCCATAACCACGATGAGAACCAGGTGTCAAGGCAGTCTTCATCCTGCTCTAAGTCGGTTGTAGTTATGGTGTTGCATATAGCTTTAGCCTTGGTCAGGGCCTCTTCTTCGTTCAATGCCACCACGCATTCTCGTTTTCCATTGGCTGTGAAGTAATAGGCTGGTATGCGGTGTCCCCACCACAGTTGTCGGCTGATACACCAGTCTTTGATGTTTTCCAGCCAGTGGCGGTAAGTGTTTTTGTATTTCTGCGGATAGAAAGCAATGTCGTCGTCCATAACAGGTTGCAGAGCCAAATCGGCGAAATGCTGCATCTTAAGGAACCATTGGGTAGACAATTTGGGTTCGATGGGCACGTGTGTACGTTCAGAATAGCCCACCTTATTATCGTAATCCTCCATTTTCTCCATCAATCCAGCCGCCTGTAGGTCGTTAGCAATTTGCTTACGCACGTCCATGCGGTCCATACCCACGTACAAGCCAGCAGCTTCAGACAAAGTACCGTTGTCGTTAAAGATGTCGATAGAGTCCAGTCCGTGTTTCAATCCCAAGTTATGGTCGTTGATATCGTGTGCAGGCGTAACCTTTAGGCAACCCGTACCAAATTCGATATCTACATAATCGTCTTCGATAACGGGAATTTCGCGGCCCACCAGTGGCACGATAACGTGTTTACCCTTAAGCCAAGTGTTCTTTGGGTCGTTGGGGTTGATACACATGGCGGTATCGCCCATGATGGTTTCTGGGCGAGTGGTGGCTACTACGGCATACTTACCAGGTTCTTCAACCACCATATATTTAAGATAGTAAAGCTTAGAGTGCTCTTCTTTGTACACCACTTCCTCGTCAGAGAGAGCCGTTTGTGCTTGAGGATCCCAGTTAACCATGCGCACCCCGCGGTAAATCAGCCCCTTTTCGTAGAGGTCGCAGAACACTTTAAGCACACTTTCCGAGCGTTCGTCGTCCATTGTGAAAGCCGTTCGGTCCCAATCGCACGAAGCGCCCAATCGTCTAAGCTGTTTAAGGATGATGCCACCGTGTTCGTGTGTCCAGTCCCACGCGTGTTTTAAGAACTCATCTCGACTCAAGTCGGTTTTCTTCACGCCCTTTTCGGCCAATTTAGCCACTACTTTAGCCTCGGTGGCGATAGAAGCGTGGTCGGTTCCAGGCACCCAACAAGCGTTCTTACCCTCCATTCGTGCACGGCGAACGAGGATGTCTTGTATTGTATTGTTAAGCATGTGGCCCATGTGAAGTACACCCGTAACGTTGGGTGGGGGGATAACCACGGTGTAAGGTGCCCTTCCGTCGGGCTTGCTAGCAAAGAGTTTATTGTCTAGCCAATATTGATACCATTTGGTTTCCACTTCTCTGGGGTCATACTTACTTGCTATTTCCATATCCTGTGTTGTTATTATAATTCAACCTTTATTGTGTACAGACTGCAAATTTACTAAAAAACATTGGATTAACGCCACTAACTACAGTGCTAATACGCATAAAATTAGCTACTTGTTTGTGACAGGTGTGTTGGGTTGGTGTTTCAAAGGTTGGGTTGGTGTGGGTTGTGTAGGCGTATTTCTCGTTTGTTTTGTATGGTTTTGGCTCTTTTCGTAAAGATTTTTGTACAAAAAATGCACTGTAAGCTGATAAAAAGTGGAGTAAAATGCTTACAAATGTTTTTCTAATAACGCTGCCATATAGACGCAATTGTGTAAAAACTTTAGTCGAAATGTTTATAAGAAGGTTATGGCTTATTGTGTAGTCTTCATCCTTATTAGTGCATTGTACAAGCCTTGGTGATTGTTTAGTTGCACTAAAAGCTTGAGATATTGGCGATGGGTAACTCCAATTCGTGCGCATCAATCATGGCATTGAAGAGCATAATGCGTTGAAACGAGGAGATGGAGGCAGGCGAGATGTGTGCTTCTTTTATTTTGTTGTGTTGCAAAAGCCATTGGCGCATCGTGCCATTAAGTAGCGGTTGGGCAGGTGTGAGCCATTGTTGACCATCGTAAAAAGCCACGTTGGTGAACGATGTGTCGGTAATCAGTCCGCCTTTAACGATGAGCACCTCGTCACAATCCTTACGAAGTGTCAGCAGGTGGTTAAGTTGTTGGCGGTTGGTGCTTTTAAAATGGTAGTCGATGTGGTTGTCTTCCACCAGTTGCAGACTTTGGATATCGCGTTTTCGGTAAGGTTCGAACGAAGTTTCTCTAACCCCGTTAACATCATAAACCACCCTGGCCTTGATTCGTTCGTTGCTTAAGGGAGAAGCTTCGAGCCATTTTTGCAAGTCAAGGGGTGCCACGAGTGGTGCGAAATGAGCACGCGTGGCATCCATACGAGCTTGGTGTAGCGGTAAGTTAATGGGTTTGCCGCCTTCAATCCTTATTGTTTCTACAAACTGGTGCATACACTTTTTCAATCACTTCGTGGTATTCGTCTTTCCAATTACTTTTGGCGGTGATGCCACCTCCAGCTTTAAAATAGAGATTTCCTTGCTGTAGGTCGACAAATCTAATCATTACAGCACTATCCAATTCGCCGTTATCCCATCGTCCCATCACGCCTGTATAGAAATCGCGATGATAGTTTTCTGCCTCGGCGATAATCTCCACCGTCTTCTTTTTGGGTGCGCCAGTTATCGAGCCAGCAGGCAATTGCGAGAAAATAACATCGCCAGGACGATGCATTAAGTGAGGCAAAAGTTGTCCCTTTATTTCAGAGCTGGTTTGCAAAAGCGGTCCGCGGTGAGTGTTTAATCGTTCAATATATCGGTATCGCTCCACATGCACGTTATTGGCCACCATGCTTAGGTCGTTTCTTATGAGGTCGACGATGGTGGCATGTTCGGCAGCTTCCTTCTCATTGTTCATCAAAAATTGCGCCGACGAAGGCGAAACATCTTCGGCAGTGCCCTTCATGGGGTACGAACTAATTTCTCCTTGTTTAATCTTTACAAATGTTTCGGGCGAAAAACACACTAGTTTATTTTTTATCCAAAGTCGATAACGCGCCTCGGCCACATTAAAAAGGTCGAGCAATGAAAGGTTGGTTTGCAGAGCAACGCAGCAAGTAAGGTTGGCCAAATAGCTGTTTCCGGCCAGCATAGCATTTCTAACGATGTTGAAACTCTTTAGGTATTCCGACTCCGAGGGTGGGTCAATGCACCATTCAATATTCTTGTTAGCAGGAAGTGTGGCGTGTGTGGCGTTTCCTTTTCCGTTGAAGCAATACTTCAATTCGTTGGCGTCAACTTCGTTTTCAGGAACAACCACAGCACAGTTAGCCTCGTAATTGATTACGAAAATAAACGGTATGGCCTTTGCAGCCAAGTCGTTCATTCGCTGTTGGGCCTCCTCTCGATTGTAAAAGTTCATTTTCTAACTTGCGTTTTTGATGGTGTAAAAGTACGAATAAAAAGTGAAATGCCGAAATGTAGCAGTTTTATTCAGCGAAACACTTATTTTTTTAGTATCTTTGCAACGGCAGAAAGATTTTAAACCCGTGCCAAGAAGTTTGGCAGCCTATGCCATCACCTAATATATAGTATGCATACAAAACAAGAAAAGATGGAAGCCTTTGGGCGATTGCTCGATGTGCTCGACGATTTGAGAGAGAAATGCCCGTGGGACAAGAAGCAAACCTTCGAAAGCCTGCGCCCAAATACGATAGAGGAAACATACGAATTGTGCGATGCTCTGGCCAAGAACGACATGAAAAATGTTTGCAAAGAATTGGGAGATGTGTTGATGCACATGGTATTCTACGCCAAGATGGCCAGCGAACAGGGCGAATTTGATATCGCTGATGTGTGTAATAAAGAGGCCGACAAGCTGATTTTTAGACATCCGCACATCTATGGCGACGTGCAAGCAGACAATGTTGACCAGGTATTGAAAAACTGGGAGCAGATAAAGTTGCAAGAAAAAGATGGTAATAAAACGGTGCTTTCGGGCGTGCCCGACGCCTTACCCAGTATGATTAAGGCTTATCGCATACAGGATAAGGCCCGAAACGTGGGGTTTGATTGGAAAGAGAAAAACGACGTTTGGGCCAAAGTGCGCGAAGAACTGGACGAACTGGAAACCGAACTCAAACGCGAAGATAAGGAGCGATCTACCCAAGAACTGGGCGATTTCTTGTTTAGCGTAATCAATGCGGCCAGACTTTACCATCTCAATCCGGATAATGCTTTGGAGAAAACCAACCAGAAGTTCATCAGAAGGTTTAATTATGTGGAGCAACATTCTATTAAAGTGGGGAAACCTCTCACGGAAATGTCGCTTGAAGAGATGGACAAATTATGGAATGAGGCCAAGCAAGAAGAAGGCAAACAGTAGGGCAAAATTCAACCCAATAGTGTTTTAACCTGATAGCTTGTGCAACTGTGGCATCAATTCTAACAGGTTGGTTAACAAAGAAATCACAATATTAAGTACAAATACATTTAAAAAAATAGCTCATGAATAGAAAACTATCAACCATATTAATGGTCGTGTTTGTCGCTTTGGTCTTTGTGGCATGCGATGGCGACAAGAAAAAGAACAATAAACAACAGTCGTTGTCAACGATGGAAGAAAGCAAAGGCGACTCAACCATGTATGGCGTATGTGGCGATAACACAGGAATGCATGTGTTGGAGTTAATTACCGTGCAAGGCGACACGCTAAGTTATGTGTTCGATGTTGAGGATGGCGCTACTGTTAAGGGTGGAATATTGGCCGGAGACCGATTAGCCGTGGTGGGATATAAAAATGCTGACGGTGAAAACGAAGCAACCGAAGTGTTGAATCTCACAACGTTGATGGGAAAGTGGCGCAGCATTGACAAGCAATTTGAATTGATGGAGGACGGTACTGTGCTGTCGGGAGTGAAAGAAGAATCGCAGCCTTGGACCGCATGGAAAGTGTATAACGGTAAGCTTCTACTTAATAAAGACACCTTCTCGGTGAACGCTTTGGGTGCCGACTCGCTCTATTTGGAGAACGCACACGGCATTTTCACCTTCACACGCCAAAAATAATACGCCCTTGGAACCGTTTAAAGTTCATATCCTGGGTTGTGGCAGTGCGTTGCCAACGCTGAAACATAATGCCACATCGCAGGTGGTAGACATCCGTGGCAAACTCTTTATGATAGATTGTGGCGAGGGGACGCAGGTTCAATTGCGTCGCTCGCACATTCGTTTCACGAAGATAGGAGCAGTGTTTATTTCGCATTTGCATGGCGACCACTGTTTCGGGCTCATCGGGATGATATCCACATTTGGCTTGCTTGGTCGCACGGCAGCCTTGCATGTATATGCTCCAACCGAACTAGGTTCAATACTTCGCACGCAGCTCGATTTCTTTTGCGCGGGCATAGAGTTCGAAGTGGTGTTTCATGCAGTAGACACAACCGTGCAACAAGTGATTTATGAAGACAAAAGTATCACCGTTGAGAGTGTTCCACTCGAACATCGTATCAGCTGCTGTGGTTTTATTTTCCGCGAAAAAGCATTGCTTCCGCACATACGTCGCGATATGATAGACTTCTATCGCATACCAGTGAGTCAGATAAACAATATTAAATTAGGAGCCAACTGGGTGGACGAAGAGGGGCAAACGGTGTTAAATTCACGTCTCGTCACACCATCAGCACCAGCCAGGGCGTATGCTTATTGTAGCGATACACGTTATATGCCCGAGCTACACAAGGCCGTGCAGGGGGTAGATGTGCTTTATCACGAGGCCACTTACGACGCCAAAATGGCATCGCGAGCACGACTCTATTATCACAGCACAGCCGAAGAAGCAGCTAAAGTGGCTCGCGATGCAGGGGTGGGTAAACTGGTTTTGGGGCATTATAGTGCCCGTTACGAGGCCGAAGACCTATTGCTTACCGAGGCTAAAGCAATCTTTCCTAACACTATTTTAGGGCAAGAAGGTATGGAAGTGTGGATTGATGCGAAGGCAGATTAATAAGGTGACGAGTTAATAGGGTGGGGAGTTAGCTGTTCTGCGTGTTAACAAGTTCAACATAGAACTGCAATCCTAATCACAGGAGTAGCATAATAATCTATATCTGATAAGCACTTCAATGTTGACTTCACAAAAACGCACTCGTTGTTGAGTTTTTAACAAATGTTTCGTTAGTACATATTTGTGTCTAATCGTGATGAAAAACAAGTGGATGAGGTGCGAATTAAAAAGAATAATTGCGCCAAAATCCCTCGAAGTATGTCGCAAAAGCACATAAAATAAGTGCATTTGTTAAATAGGTTTAACAATGGGAGCATTGCATTTGTTTGTTATCTTGATTTACATCAAAAAATGTTATATTTGCAGGTAAAACAAGAAAACACTGCGTATATGGCAAAAACGTTACTTACAATATTATTTACAACCGCCCTGTTTGTGGGCAGTCCGCTAGCATCGAGAGCCAATAGTGCAATCGAGTTTGTGGATAACGACTTCCAAAAGGTGGTAATCACCGTGTCGGAGTCAACTATTCATGTGGCTGGAGGTGCAGGGCAGATGCTGGCTATCTACGATTTGGCAGGCGTAAGAGTGGCTTATCTCAAAATAGATAGTGCTGAAAAGCATTTCGATTTGGGACTGCCTAAGGGCTGCTATATCATAAAAGTGGGCAAGGTGGTACGCAAAATAGCCATTAGGTAGCATAGATATTTGTGGTAATCTAAACCCGATGGCGTTGTGATGAGAGCTAGATGAGTGCGCCTACAGTGTGCGGGATTAGCTCGTTGCAATTTAAAAACAGGCCAATCTTTGCGTAACCATCAGAAAAATGCAAATCAAACACAGTATAAAAAGAAATAATTGGGCCGCACAAAACAATAGCGGCATGTTAATGAGATATATTCTGGAACTAGGTAAGTCCTTTTCTTTGTTTATAGGTAAGTTCCTTTCTTTGGTGCTCTTCGCAAGTGGCTTTCTCGTAGCTTGTAGCGAGAAAGGAGATGTGGAGCGCCCCATTCCGTCGTATGATGGCCTAAATGCAATGAGAAAAGATGCTTTTAGGTTTGATGCTAACGAAATTCAACAGCATATCTATCGGTTGGCCAAGGCCGATAACGACACGCTTGTGGCCGATGCTCGCACCCGTAGATATTATAAAGATGGCGGAAACCTGCTTTGGATAGACAGGTTTGGTGTAGATGAAAGAGCAGATAGTGTTCTTGCTTACCTTAATGAGGTGGAAGAAATGGGCTTTTCAAAAAGAGTATTTGGTGTAAATCAGATTGAGCGCGACCTACAACGTCTGCGCACTTTAGATGTGGATACGGGCGTGAAAAATGTTAATCGCGTGGCAGCTAGAATAGAATACAACCTCACCAAGGCTTTTTTACGCTATACAGCAGGCCAGCATTATGGCTTTACGAACCCCTCGCAGATATTCAATCGCTTAGATGTCCGCGAGAAAGACTCGGTTCGTACCACTTATCGAGTGTTGTTTGATATTCCTATTAAACGTGCTTCGAAAGACTTTTACACCATGGCTTTGCGTAAAGTATATAACGATTCGGTGGCTCTTTTTCTGCGCGAAGCTCAACCGCAAAATGCACTTTATGCCCAATTAATAAAGTATTTTAAGGGCAAAACTCTGTCGTCGGCCGACCGAGTGCGCATGTTATGCAATCTCGAACGCAGTAGATGGCGTCAAAATGATTATCCGCAAAACCATCGTAAATATGTTATTGTAAATGTGCCATCGTTTCATCTCGATGCAGTGGATGGGGATAGCGTGTTGAATATGCGCATGGCTTGTGGCACATTAGAAACAAAAACTCCTTTGCTTAACAGTTGTTTCATTCGTATGGATGTCAATCCGCAATGGATTATACCGCGTAGCATCATCAAAAAAGAGGTGGTGGGGCATGCTGGTAATCCCGATTTTTTTAGTAAACGCAGGTATTTTATCCTACATCGACCCTCGGGTAAACGTGTAGATCCAGCAATGGTGTCGGCTTGTATGCTGCTCAATTCAGAATATTTTGTTGTGCAAGAGGGTGGCGAAGGCAATTCGCTGGGTCGTATTGTATTCAGATTTAACAACAATTTCTCCATTTTCATCCACGATACATCCTCTAAATGGGCTTTCGATAGAGACAACCGCGGAGTCTCTCACGGCTGTATCCGTGTGCAAAAACCGTTTGAACTGGCTGTTTTCCTATTGGGTAATAAGAATAAAACCGTCATCGATAAAATACATTATTCGATGCAGGCCGACCTGACGAAGCCCAAAGACGACGAAGCCCCCAAACCAAAACTAGACCCTCAACGGCTGGTTAACAGCGTAAAAGTAAATCCACATATTCCACTGTTCATCGCCTACTATACGGTTTATCCCGATAATAAAGGCAAGATGTACACTTACGACGATATATATGGCTACGATAAGGTACTTTATGGCTACCTACGCCACTTTGCACTTTAAGTGTTTGCCCTACATTTTGCAACATCACATCTACAATTCACACCAACGACAAAATTGTTTTGCACCAACGGCGTAATGAATGATATAGACGAACAACTACTGTTGCAACGTTTGGCCACACCAGCCACACGCCACGAGGCCTTCGAACTATTGGTGAAGACCTATGCACAACCGCTTTATTGGAAGATAAGGCGCATGGTGCTTGTGCATGAAGATGCCGACGACTTGGTGCAAAATGTGTTTCTAAAGGCGTGGAGCGCATTAGATAATTTCAAACAGCAGGCAAAACTCTCCACGTGGCTCTATCGAATAGCCATTAATGAGGCGCTAGACTTTTTGCGCAAACAGAAAAATGCCACTAGCTTGCAAGGCACTTCCGACCATACACTGGCCAATCAATTGCTGGCCGATGATTATTTTGATGGTGATGCCACGCAAGCTCGTTTGTTGGAAGCCATTGCCGAGTTGCCCGAAGTGCAACGAACCGTGTTTAACCTTCGTTATTTCGACGACATGAAATACGAAGAAATTAGCGTTATTCTCTCAACTAGCGTTGGTGCATTAAAGGCTAGTTATCATTTGGCCGTAAAGAAATTAAGGAAGATAATGGATGTGGAATGAACCATTGCCTTTTTTATTGAAAGTATTGTGCAACGAAATTCAACCTTGACAGCCTTGTTTCGCCATTTTATTGTGTTGAAGTCGTTTTGACTTTTAAATTGAGAGGAGTTTATTATCTTTGTGCTGTAATAACCAGATAAACACCACGCTAATGTGCGAAGTACTGCACAAAGATACGATAAAACCTGAAATTCTGCCCCATTTGTCTGTGTCTAAACATAGTTGTTTCTCAAAAAGGTGACCAGGTAAAAGGTATTCAATACATTTTCCACAAGTTGAAAACTGGCTGTCAATTCCATCTTACTTCTGCTTTTCCATGATGTTGTTTCCGCTGCCCATGAGAAGTATGCCCTGTCACCGCTTGCGTTGTAAGTTGTAAGCGTACGCGCTTTCCGTTCCGTTGCCCATGCACGTGTACACCGCACAATTGTTTTTGTCTAGTTTTTAGCAATAAATTTAACACTATTAGTGCCTTTTTTATCCACCAACCTCCCACCTTGCCGCAAAAAATCGATTCTCGCGAAGGTTTGTTTTGATGCAAAAAGGGGTTGGTTTGTGTATGCGACAAAATGAATTTATATTTAAAAGCACCACCGCCTGCACCAGTTTTTGGGCTATTTGCCACTAAATACAAGGTGAAATGGTGCAAAACGCAGTGTGTTTTACTGCTAAATGCAGTGCGTTTTGATGCTAAACGCAAGGTAAAATGGTGCTAAACGCAGTGCAAAATGCTGCTAAATGCAAGACGAAAAGCATAAA
>NZ_CALKQY010000015.1:0-12532 GCF_937990675.1 Hoylesella shahii
TACCCAAATCCTATTTTATGTATGATACCCGATATTACATAAAAGATTTACATAACTATTTCATTAAAGCCAATAAAGAGTTTTCATTAAATATTAAAGATTCAATACCATATTTACAAATAGAAAGATATTTGGATGAAGAGAATGGTGCTTTTGATTGGGAGGATTATACTTTATGGCAAACAATACCTTGTAATGGGAAAGATCTGTTCTTGATATATAAAAAAGAATTTGTCTTACATTATAAGAATCCCCAAAGTGGATTTTATTCCAATACGGAGGATATGCACAATAAATCCCTTAGGGCAATTACGAATAAGAGTCTCTTGGCGAAGAGTAACGAAACATTGCCATACGATAAGCGTATTGACATAAAGACAGTAAAATACAATTTGATAGAAAGTAAGTACCTGAAAGGTGTTTCTGAATTTCTTTGTGATACAGGGAACAAACTCAGGTACCTACCGTTGCCCAATAAAGGCGATATATATTTGATTTTGGTTCCAATGGATTGTGGGGATTTTGACTATCGATTTTATTTACTATCTATCAAGAATAATACCATCATATCAAACCTCTATGTTGAAGGAATTTGGTTTGAACCAGACAGTGATGAGTCTAAGGAGATTACATCCTTTAGAATTGACAAAAACTTTTCTATTAAGGTTAAAACTACATTTATAGATTCTTCTCAGAAAGTTAAAACTTATATAATTAGGGATGACGGTAAAATTATCGAAAAATAGAATAACCAACCAATAGGAATACTCTCTAATTTCATTAAAATAATAAATTCGTAGGAAATAGAATATAATAGACTGTATGTTGTCAAATAAAAGTGCACAAGTGCGAGTATAGTTACTTTATTTGATATTACGAGACCTCTGCAAAAGTCTTTTTACACCCAAAAGCTACTATTGATAATCAATGAGTTATATTTATGATTTTGCCATCTACATCTATATGAGGTTTTGCAGAGGTCTCTATACCTGATTTCCAAAGGGATAATTTTTGGCTTAATGGTCAAATGTACTCCTGAAAGGGGGCAGCGAAGCTTTTCGGTTGCAGATGAACGCAGAACGATTGTTATTAATGACGATAACACATTTAACACCTTAAAGTTACAACAAACTTAGCTAATCAGCAAATTTACAAATACTTATAATTCATCGTTCTCTCGTTATCTTAGTGTTGCAAACTTAGAGTTTTAGGAAGTGCCCTATTCAGCCCAAACCCAAATTCTAGATTATCAGGAAAAGGCAATTGCCTACTCGTAGTTTTCCAATTCTTTGTGTATGTCGGCGATAAGCCTTGTCAATGGAACGTTCAATCCAAATCCATTGGGCACGGGAAACACCAAAGCATCGCTAACACTGTTGGCCAACAGTTTGCTTGCTATGGTAGAAACAAACTCGTTTAGCTTAAAACACTTAGCAAATGTACCACGCATACCCCGTTGTTTTATAGCATAATGACTGGCAAAAGTCTCGAAAGGGAAAAGAAACACAAATAAAACTCCCTGTTTGTCCTCGTTCAACACAATACAATCGTCCTCATACAACGTCCATATCTCTTCCCAATCGCATATTCGTTTTAAGAAATAAGCATAGCGTTGTTGGGGTGTTAACTTTATTATCGCCTCTATTTCTTGTTCAGTTATCTTGTACTTTTCTGTTTTCATTTCTCTATTTCGTTTAAAGTCAAACCTTTATAACCTACCTAAGATATCTTCGGCAAGGTTCTTTTCATAATCCACAACATCGTCTTGACAAGGTGTTTCTACCACTTGTGTCAAATATCTCCTAACCTCGTCGTACTTACCAGTCGCAAACAGCAACTCGCCTAGCACACAACTCGCCCTTATAAAGAAAAGGTTGTTCTGCATTTTGGCTGCCTCGGCAACCACGTTTTCTAGTATTTTTGCGGCTTGTTCGGTTTTACCGAGGTCTAAAAGGCGCAGTGCCTTATAAAACAGAACTTCAAAATCATTGATTATATCCATACCCAACTTTGTCGTTTTTAATGGTTTTCATTGCCTATCTTACCTCATTTTATCGCGCATTGCCCTAACGAAGAAATACAATTCTTCTTGCATTCTAAACGCCAACCACGAAAAGCGGAGGGGCATATACCCAAATTTGCGCGTATCTTTGCCACTTAGCAAAGACAGGTCGATGTCTTGCCAAGCCGCTTTCAAACGCTTTTTCACCGTTTGTTGCTCTGTTCGCGACAATTGCCGTCGCGTTTTGTAGTACTCAAAATATAGGTCTATAACCGTTAACCACCGCATGTCTTCAAATCGTGCGCAAAGAAAACGGGTGTCGGCATGGCTCTGCAAAAATTGTTTCAGGCTTTTGTAAGCGTCCAAACGATAATACTTATTCAGGTTAGGCGCATGCGTGGCCGACTCTGCATGCTGGCGATAGAAATACTTTCCCGCGCATTGCGCCACCTCTCGCGATGCCCAATAATGCACGCGTGTGGTGTTTTCGTCGCTATACACAGGGCTACTCTCATCGTAAGGATATTGCAGATGTATGGCACGCCTTATCATATAAAGCCCATGAATGCGCCAATCTAGGCTCAATTCGCAAGCACGAAGACCACTTATACGATTAAACGGCATCGAGTTATACCGCCGTTGGCGCGTGTATGTGCCCTGAACGTCGTCGCGTTCGGCAATGATAAAGTCGAAAAGCACACAATCCACCCCTTGTTCCGCATCGAGCACCTCGGCAGAAAGCTGCAAAGCGTCGGCCGAAAGCCAATCGTCCGAATCGACCATACACACGTATTTGCCCGTAGACATGCCCAAAGCCACGTTGCGTGTGTGCGAAATGCCCGAGTTTTCGGCCAGTGTCGCCACCTTCAACCGCTCGTCCTTCGCGGCATATTCGTTCAGCAATGCTAGCGAGTTATCGGTCGAGGCGTCGTCTACACATACAATCTCGATGTCTTTCAAACTCTGATTTAACAGCGAGTCGAGACACCTTCGCAAGTATTTTTCCGCATTATACACGGCAACCAGTACAGAAACTTTGGGCATTTTCTTTATATTTCTAAGTTGATGAATACCTTAACGTCTTGTTTTCTTTCGCAATGCACCAACCGACAGGTACGAACTGATGCCAACCAACGCAAGACCAACGAGGCAATAAACCGACATGTTGTGCACAAAGGTGGTGGCATAGGCCAGCATAAGCCAGGGCAATTGCAGGCCGATGTTGCGGAAAACGCTGCGGCGCATGCGATAACCGAACCTCTTTTGCACCACGCACGCCACCAAAACGAGGTTAAACAGTCCCATAACCGACAGACACAAACCCATACCCCACAGCCCACCTAGCTGCATTCCGCCGATAACGGCCACAACAAAAGCCACATCATAGACCACCTCAAGCAGCAAGTAGGTGCGCGAATCGCCCTTAGCCAGCGCAATATATTCAAGTGGTAGACTTATCGCCCGAAAAAAGATGTTGAAGCTAAGCACCTGAACCATGGGCACAACGCCAGCAAAAGCACTACTATACAACAGAGGAACGAGCAAGGGCAAAGCCAAAACAAACACCACCAACAGCGGACCAACGATGAGTAAACCCACCTCTATTTGACGATTTACCAACACGTTCGTGGTGTATTGCAGTTGGTTTACAGCTGAGATGCGCGGAAAGAAGTCGGCTTCTAACGCCGAAAACAATGTGGAGGCATATACCACCGAGAGCATATAACCAGCATTATAAAGACCTACGGTTTGTAGGGAGGCTGCATTATTAAGAAAGCTGCGCACAAAAAGATCGGCTCCATTGCCCAATATGCCTGCTAGCGTAAAGGCCAAACCAAGCTTAATCATGGCACTACCCGAACGAACATGACGCATATCCCAGTTTAACCGCAACGGGAAAGCCCTGTACGAACATAACACCGTTGCGCAGGTCTGCACCACAGCAGCCACCAGTAGCGAGGGCACAATGGCCCGTTCGCGATAAAAATAATATAGTGGGATGGTTATCAAGATGGTAACAGCCAAACCCACAATGGTTAGTTGGGCCAAACGTCTAAGCATTCGCGCCCCTTTAAGTATGGCCGTTTCGCCCACAGTGATGCACGACAGCGCCACAACAGGCGAAAGCAGCATAAAATCGACCATGTGTTCATCATCTGAAAACGTAGCCTTACTAAGCACCATACTAAGCAGCAGGCACACCGCCATACCCACCAACCCTGTTAAGAGGGTGCAAAAACGAAGCATATCAACTACTGTTGCCATGCGCCGTGCATCGTAAGCCTCATAGGCTTCAGACACATTGCGCACACCACTAACACCAAGCCCCATGTTTGCCGTGTTGGTAAGCAGGGTTATGGCCGAATTAAATAGAGAGATTATGCCCACGCCGGCAGGTCCAATAAGCACGGCCACCAACTTGTTGCGGATAATACCCAAGCCGATTGTCATCCCCTGAACACTGCCAAACACACCCATATATTTCAAAATGTGCGCATAGCCGTTTGTTTTTTCCTGTTGTTTCATTCTTAATTATAGTCAAAAGCATTGGGTTTGACGTTCTTTTTCGTTCCTTGAAAAGTGCGTTTTCTCGCAACTTTCTATGCAACGCATCGGTACAAAGCCCTTTGTACTGGGGCTACAAGCCTTTTGTAGTTGCAACACAAGCTGTTTGTAGTGTCTGTACAAGCCGCTTGTAGTGCAACTACAAGGCTCTTGTATTAGTGCACATCTAGGCAAAGTGCAGCGTCATTGCTTACAGGCGATTATTTACAATAACCCAATCTTTTTTACTATAACAACGAAAAATTTTGGCCATTATTACTTTTTAATGTAACTTTGTAAATAAAACATCATGCTAATAAGTGTTGTCATACCTGTATATAACATGCAGCACACCCTCGACCGATGCGTGGAGAGCGTGCTGAAACAGACATTTGACAATATGGAAGTGCTATTGGTTGACGATGGCTCTACAGATAGCAGCGCACAAAAATGCGACTCTTGGGCCGAAAAAGACGCACGAGTGCAGGTGCTACATCAACCAAACGGCGGATTAAGTAAGGCTCGTAACACGGGTATTGCTCATGCCCATGGCGACTTTTTGGCCTTTGTTGATGCCGATGATGCCATTACCCCCAACACGTTTGAGATGGCTATAAATGCTTTCGAACGCCATCCACAATGCAACATCGTGGAGTTTCCTGTGGTGATGGGCTGGCTTTCAAATAACGAAAGCTTGCTACACTTCGACGAACAAGAGCATCTAACGCCCGCCATATATTGGTTTGAAGAGCAAGGTTATCTCCATGCCTACGCCTGTAACAAGCTTTGGCGTGCCAACTTGTTTGCCAACGTGCGTTTTCCTGAAGGAAAAGTGTTTGAAGACCTTATCACCACAGCTCGACTTCTAGCCAAATCGGGCAATATTCTTACCATCAATCAAGGGGCCTACCTCTATTGGACAAACCCTGAAGGCATAACACAAAAAGCCAATGCATACGAATTGGCACAACTGCTGGTGTGGAATATGCGGGTAAGCAAAAGCATCATTCTACCCAACGCATGCACCAAAGAGGCCAAAGAGCGCTTCCATCTGCACTTGCTTAACATGCAAATAGACCTCTATCGCAAAGGAGACACCACCATAAGACTGGCTGAACTGCCCCTTAGTTGGCACTTCGTGATTAACGCTGACATGCCTTTTGCCACACGTGCCAAAGCCTTTTGGGCCATAGTGTTTGGCGTTAAAAACCTTTGTAAAGTGCACCGATTGTTACACCGTTTAATGAAAACAAAATGATTAGTTTTATCATTACTTATCACAACGAACCTTTAACCATGCTAAGGCAATGCCTTGACAGTGTTCTCTCGCTCTCGCTGAGTAAAGACGAACGCGAAATTATCCTTCTAGACGATGGCTCAAGCCACTCGCCAATAAATGAATTGCACGACATGCTAGACCATATTATATACGTTAGACAGAAAAACGGTGGCTTAAGTAACGCCAGAAACACTGGCATGAAATTGGCTTCGGGACAATATGTGCAGTTTATTGACGCCGACGATTATCTGCTTCGCGCCCCTTACGAACATTGTTTGGATATCATGCGATACCAAGAACCCGATGTGGTTATGTTTTGCCAAACGCAAAGTAAACCCAAAGAGATACCCACTAAATACGAAGGACCAATTGATGGGGCACAATATATGCGCCATAACAACCTGCATGCAGCTGCATGGGGCTATCTATTTAAAAAACAATTGGCTGGCTCGCTGCATTTCCGCGAAGGCATTTACCACGAGGATGAAGAGTTTACACCACAACTTTTACTACGTACCGAACGACTATTTGTGACCAATGCGCACGCCTACTTTTACAGAAAGCGTGAGGGATCTATTACCCATAAACGCGACACTAAAAGCATTGCTAAACGATTGAACGACCTGGAAAATGTCATCTTACACCTAAAGAAGATGGCTGCAACAGGACCTACGACCAACAGAGATGCGCTACAAAGGCGTGTGGCGCAGCTTTCAATGGACTATCTGTATAAGGTTATCGTTGAAACACGCTCGGTTAGCCACTTAGAAAAATGTGTAGAACGATTACGCCGCAATGGTCTGTTCCCACTTCCCGACAAACCTTACACGCAAAAATACCAGTGGTTTCGCCGACTTACGAACTTTAAGGCTGGCCGACGCATATTATGCAGGGTGCTACCAAGACTTGTATCATGAGAATCTTATTGCTAGGCGAATACAGCAACGTACACAATGCTTTGGCCCAAGGTCTTAGACAGTTGGGACATCAAGTTACCGTGGCCTCTAACGGCGACTTCTGGAAAGACTATCCACGAGACATCGACCTCAAACGTACAACAGGATTGCAAGGCAAAATTGACTTTGCAATACGCTTCTTGCGCAGCTTGCCCAAACTGAGAGGCTATGATGTGGTGCAACTTATCAATCCCTTATTTGTGGAATTGAAGGCTGAAAGGCTGTTTGCACTCTACCGTTACCTACGAAAACACAATAAATGCGTGTTTCTCTGCGCCTTTGGTATGGACCATTTTTGGGTGAACGAGTGCCGCACACGCATGCCTCTACGCTACAGCGACTTTAATCTTGGCAACCAACTGAGGCATAACGCCGACGCTTTGAGAGAAACGGCCGACTGGATTGGTACCACTAAAGAACAACTAAACAAACTCATCGCCAACGATTGTGATGCCATCATCGCAGGGCTTTACGAATATTGGGTTTGTTATCAGCCTTTGTTCCCTGATAAAACGGTGTTCATCCCCTTCCCCATCAAGATGCCTAACCCTCATACAGACCTAACACCCATCGGCACAAAAGTAAAAATATTCATCGGCATCAATAAGTCGCGACATGCTTATAAAGGCACCGATGTAATGCTGGCCGCTGCTATGAAACTGGTGGAGAAATATCCCAACAAGGTGGAACTGGTGAAAGCCGAATCGGTTCCCTTTGCCGAATACCAACGTTTGATGGATGGTTGCGACCTTATTCTCGACCAACTTTACAGCTATACGCCATCCATGAACCCGCTTTTAGCCATGAGCAAAGGCATAATATGTGTAGGTGGTGGTGAACCTGAGGCCTACGAACTTCTACAAGAGCAACATTTACACCCCATTATTAACGTGCTGCCCAACGAAGAAGACGTGTTTAGACAACTTGAATTGGCCATAACCAACAAAGAAGAACTAATGAAACGCAAAGTCCAAAGCGTGCTCTATGTTGATAAGCACCACGAATATATAAAGGTGGCTCGGCAATATGAGGCTCTCTACAAGGCTCATTTACCCGCAGAGAGTTCGCCACAATAAGCACATACAACACCTTTATCTAAACCGAATTCACACCCTTATAATTCTGCAACCATGCATTTCCTTCGCACAATCCTACTTATTTGCTTGCTCATAGTTGGCTCTACAACATGGGCACAACACGTTTACGAGTCTATAGACTATGCCCACGCCACCTCTACCGATAAGGTTGGCATGCACTGTAAACTTACCTTCTTGGCCGGTTCGGGCAAATATAATCCCACCTTACAGGGCACACCCCGAGCCGTATCACTCTTTTCGGGTAACCAACTCGTTATCGAGTCGCTTTCAAACAAGTGCATCACAAAGGTGGTTTTGCATTCGGCCGAACGCAACAAGCAATTTAAACCCTACCATTTTGCTGCTTCTTCGGGATGTTTTATCGTAGAAGACCAGGCTTGGAGTGGACAAAATCGTAAAATGAACCTAACAAATATCGCCGGAGAGGGAATGAAAATTGTACGCATTGAGGTATATTTGGACGACTTGTTACCCAAACAAACAACTTCAATGCATTTTAACGAAACCTCTTTCGACATCTTCGAAGGTTTCCAATTGCCCACACCTATACTTCAAGGCGTGACAAATGAAGCTGCTAAAGAAAAACTGTTGTACCTTTCGGACGATAAAAACGTGCTAGACTGTAAGGCTGACGGAAGTGAAGTGAGAACTGTTTCAACAGGCGAAACAATTCTTTCGGTTATCTATCAGGGCGACGAACTGCATGCGCCTTGCATGGCTTCGTGCATAGTAAGAAGCTGGAAAGACATTCGGGAGATTGCTTCTATTGGCAACTTTAACATCCTAGCCGACGAAGCACATACAAGTAAACTAGCATTAAAGGCTGCCGAGGTGGTGCATGTAAAGGGCAAAACAGCATTCATCAATGATGATTCGGGCTGCTTGGCGCTACATTTCCCCAACACTCATCCATTAAAAGCAGGAGACATACTTACGGGTTTTATACTTGGTAAATACGTACGCAACTCTTATCCCGGACTTGTGGTAGAGAACAATGCGCTTAGCCATGTAAAGATTGAACATAAAACGGTGTTGTCCCCCCTTGAGGTGACAGGTGATAAACTGGCACTTAAAAACTGTGTCTATGGGCATATGGTGAACGTAATTGCAAAAATAAAACAAGGTAAACGCAAGATACTTAGACTTTCGACAAATGAACAAGACCTTAAAATTGAAGATATTTTAAACGTTAAACCCACTCTCCCTAAGAACAACGGCTGCCTTGGACTAACGGGTTTGTTCTATTGCTACGACAATGGCACAATATTGTTTACACCCTTGCAAAAGAATTGTATATACAACGAACTGGTGCTAGACGAATATAAACCCGTGAACACCATCGTATATACCCCCAACACCACTGTTATTGTGAAGCGCAAGCTAAAAGCTGGTAGATGGAATAGCATCTGCTTACCCGTGGATATGGAACAAAATGAACTAAAACTCATTTTCGGCGAACATAGATTGGTGCAATTTTCGTGTGTTAAAGACAATAAGTTGCACTTTAAAACGGCACTCAATCTCGTGGCGGGTATGCCCTACTTACTGAAAACGGATAGCGACATCAATTCGTGGACCTTACATAACGTGAACATGGATGCCATTAATGCTAAGGAAATAACAATACAGGGGGTTGCTTTCTGTGGCACATTTAATGTGAAAGAACTGCTAAACGATGGTTCTGAACAATTCTTAAGTAACAACAAATTGTTTATTCCTGCAAACAATACACGCCTCATGCCTGGCCTAAGGGCATTCTTTAGATTTACTAGGGCTGCTGGTGCAAAACAATATGATTATGTAATTGACGAAACTACGGATGCCAAATTGCCTACAACCAACCAATATAGAGAAACTAACGAATTGTGGTTTACGCTCGATGGTAAACCCATTAAACCAGAACAACGTCAACGCGGACAGGTTTATATCAAGCAAAACAAAAAGATAATCATGCCCTTGCGCTTTTAGTCTATAGCCCAATTATTAAATCTTACTTATGAAAAAAAATAAATATATTGTCCCAAGCATTGAAATAATCAGGATTAATGTTTACTTCTTAACCGAATCTGACCCTACTCTTAAACCTGGTAAAGATAAAGGCGATGCTTGGAATGCCGATAGTAAAGCTAATAATATGAGCGACATTGAAATGGAAACCGAAAACCTTAATCCATAAAGTGTGGTATAGTGTATGCCTAAAGTTCACTACACTGGCCATTAGCTGCATACCCTGCAACTGCTCGCACTGGTGCTTGTTTGCGTATGTGCTTTCCGTGTCGCTGCCCATGCGCATGTATACAGCGTGCATGCCCTGCGCATCGGTTACGCGCGTGTCGAGTTTCGGCATCCCGTCGAGGTCTACGATGGCGTAGAATGTTGCTGGAGTAGCGCAGTCGGGCAGCATCACCATCACGGGACGATAGTAGGTAGTCTATTCGGTGGTTGCTTGTAGGTCGCCCACTCCTCTATTATATAGAATTTATTCATGACTTTTCAAATGCTGCAAAGGTAATAAATAATGGACATTTGTGAGGTTTTAGCCTACCAAATGTCCATTACGCCTCGCTACACAAAAACGACTACTGGTGCATCCCTCAAAAAGAAGGCGCGGTATTCGTAGCTTGCATGGAGGATACACTTGATGTATATGCGAGACCCTATAATCCGAAGTGTCCTGTGGTGTGCTTGGATGAAAAGCCATATTAGTTGTTGAGGTGAGGTACGTGAACTTCTCCCCATGCGGCTGAGAACCGACAAGAAAGTTGATTCGGAATATGAGCGCAATGGCACTTACAGCATCTTCGGGTGTGTTGAGCCTCTCGGCGGATGGCACCTAGTCTGGAACTGTCTGCATGGGAGTTGGAGAAACTCGATGAGAGGGAAAAAGTATACAAAATCAAGTCACTTTTTTCTTGAACTTTTTGCCACATTCGGCACATTTATAGAATTGGCTGCTAGGTTTGGGTACTACCAGCAAGATGCCTCCTAACATGACGAACGGAGATATAACAAGACAATATAGACTGATTGACACAAGAGCCTCTATAAAATTTGGAAGAAAAATGCCGATGCATCCAAGAACAATCAAGGCTACACCGATAAAAGATGTGGCCCTTGTTCTCTTGCCTTCTTCTTTTTTTAATGCTACAACATTTTCGCTACCACAATTGGGACACCAAGGTAACTGTTTGGTACGTGTCTCATTTATCTCCTTAAGAATGCGTAGACTTTGCACAAAGTCTTTTTTGCACACTCTCACCTCAATCCCTGGATTTGGTCCGTAGGCGCCATAAACTGGGTCGTCTAGCTCATCATGGAGCGATGAGATTATGCCTTCTTCGGCCAATTTCGATACAATTTCATCAGCCATGATAGTGTTACTACACTTTGTTAAGTTAACAGTTTCAATATCTTTGTTCATGTTGTATTAATTTCCGCTATGGCGAAAAAGCAAAGACCATACGCTGATAGTAAAGCTAAGACCATGCGCTGATAGTAATTGATTATTATTTACTAAAGTTTTTCACTCCAAAAAGTGGCTTAAAATATGCGCGCGAGTCGATATGTGGCCTCTTTGCTAATCTAAAAGTGATCACTGCAGGTCACGTCTGCAAAGGTATAAAATTTATTCTATTTTTTATCATCTTTGATTAAAATAGTAACTATTCAGCAATCCATTCTCTCCAAATCTCCGTCCATCGTTGGATCAGAGTTATTGCAAAGTAAGGTTAGGTTATACTTTAAAGAAAGTACCTGACAGAACTGGACAAGGAGCAGGAATGGTCGAAGCAAGTTGCAGACCTGCTGCGGAAGGTCATACACGAAGAAACGCACAACCAAGCGAAACTATAAACAAGCAAACGTGGCTTGACGAACTTGTTGAGCTGCTGAAAGTGAACTTGACGCACCTGAAGGATAACTTCGAGAAACTGTGAAAAGGGCTCTGCAAATGCTGAGATTATAAACTTACAAACTTATGAACCAATAAACTCATGAACTCACAACTTATAAACTCACAAACTTATGAACCAATAAAATCATGAACTCACAACTTATAAACTCACAAACTCTCAAATACATAGCCTCCCAAAACGAAAAAGCCCCAAGTGCTTGTTAGCACTCGGGGCTTCGTATTGAAAAAAGGCGGCCACCTACTCTCCCGCATTGCATTGCAGTACCATCGGCGCAAGCGGGCTTAACTTCTCTGTTCGGAATGGGAAGAGGTGGGACACCGCCGCAATAACCACCTGATTAGGGGTTGAAAGTATCGCACAAGCAAGTAAAGAATGTAAAGGGACGTAAACTGTTCAAAAGAGTTATTATTCATAACCTAACGACACGGCTGAGGTGCGGGGAGGTAAGAAAGTTTCGGGCAATTAGTAGCGCTCGGCTTTGGCGTCGCCGCCTTTACACCTGCGCCCTATCAACGTCCTCGTCTTGGACGACCCTTATGAGGAGTTCTAATCTTGCGGCCGGCTTCGCACTTAGATGCTTTCAGCGCTTATCCGATCCAGACTCAGATACCCGGCGGTGCACCTGGCGGCACAACCGGTAAACCGGAGGTCTGTCCATCACGGTCCTCTCGTACTAGTGACAGAGCCACGCAAAACTCCAACGCCCACGATAGATAGAGACCGAACTGTCTCACGACGTT
>NZ_CALKQY010000016.1:0-24920 GCF_937990675.1 Hoylesella shahii
AGAGCTATGAGAGCTCTTTTGTACCTTATAAAAAGAATCAGCATAGAGCTTGTCAATACAAGCTTTATGCTAAAATATAGTTTTTAAGGGAGGACTAATTAGGGAGAACGAACCATCAGTAAATCAATATTTCTGCACAAACCAAGTAACACTTCATCATATAAGCGCGCGAACGCAAGATAGAAACAAACTTCAAACGCATCACATCACACCACCAAATACTCGAATGTCGATAAATCTTCAACAATTATATGCCGGTGAGCCTCAGGCTGCCGCACTCGATAAAACGCTTACAGATGCTGCCATTCGTCGCATTTTTCTTCAAGGTATGGTAGCTTCTGCCGCGCCCGTGTTCTTTTCGGGCATGGCCAAACGGCGCCCACAAACAACTATTTTCGTGTTACAAGATGCCGACGAAGCAGGATATTTCTACCAAGATTTGGTGCAATTGATGGGCAACGACGATGTGTTATATTTCCCCTCGTCGTATAGACGCGCCGTTAAATATGGTCAGCGCGATGCTGCTAACGAAATATTGCGCACCGAAGTGCTGGCTAGATTGGCCGCCGAAAGGTGCTCTTACGTGGTTTGTTCGCCCGATGCGTTGAGCGAACTGGTGGTGTCTAAGCAACGATTAGACGAACGCACCTTGCGATTAAACGTGGGGCAGACCATTGATGTGGTGCAGATGGTGAAGACATTGCGCAGCTTCGACTTTCAAGAAGTGGACTATGTGTACGAACCAGGGCAGTTTGCTGTGCGTGGAAGTATTGTAGATATCTACTCGTATAGTCACGAATTGCCTTTCCGTATCGACTTCTTCGGCGACGAAATAGACACAATTCGCACCTTTGATGTAGAAAATCAGTTGTCGAAAGAGAAGCGACAGGCCGTCGAAATAGTGCCCGAATTGGCTAGACAATCCAATGAGAAAGTGTCGTTTTTAACCCTTTTGCCACCAGATGCCTTGTTGGTAATGAGAGATTTTGGCTATGTTCGCGACACCATTCAGCGCATTTACGAAGAAGGTTTCGCCCATCAAGCCTTAGAAGCACAGTTGGATGGCGCAACCGAAGTGGAACAACAGCAAATAAAAATGGCCATGCAGAAAGAGTTGCAGCTTATAACGGGCGCTAGGTTTGCCAATGATGCGTTGGCCTTTCGCCATGTTTACATCGGCAGCAAACCATCTGATGACGTACAAGCCACCATTAATTTTAACTTCTCGGCTCAACCATTATTTCATAAAAACTTCGACCTTCTGTGCCAAACACTCGAAGACTATCAGCTGCAAGGCTACCGATTGGTGATCTTGGCGGATAGTAAGAAGCAGCAAGAACGCCTTCGCGACATCCTTATTGCCGAACAAAAGTCGGCCGTCCCTTTGCAAATGGAGTCGGCTGGCGAATTTACTTTGCATGCAGGATATGTGGATAACGACCTGCGTATCTGCTTCTTTACCGACCACCAAATATTCGATCGCTTTCATAAATACAACCTTAAGAGCGACCGAGCACGTGCCGGAAAGCTGGCATTAACAATGAAAGAGCTGCAAGAGATGGAGCCTGGCGACTTTATTGTGCACGTAGACTTTGGCATTGGTAAGTTTGGTGGATTGGTTCGTGTGCCCACTGGTAACTCTTATCAAGAGATGATACGTATTGTTTACCAAAACAACGACAAGGTAGATGTCTCTATTCATTCGCTTTATAAGATTTCGCGCTACCGTAAAGGCACGGCAGCCGAACAACCACGACTCTCTACTTTGGGCACAGGAGCTTGGGAACGACTGAAAGAGAAAACCAAAAAACGCATCAAAGATATTGCTCGCGACCTCATAAAACTTTATGCCAAACGGCGTACCGAGCGAGGTTTTGCCTTTAGTCACGACTCTTTTATGCAAAACGAATTAGAAGCTAGCTTCCTTTATGAAGACACACCCGACCAGCTAAAGGCTACAACCGAGGTGAAAGCCGACATGGAACGAGCACGCCCAATGGACCGACTAGTGTGTGGCGACGTGGGTTTTGGTAAAACCGAAGTGGCTATACGAGCGGCATTTAAGGCCGCATGCGACTCGAAACAGGTGGCTGTGATGGTGCCAACAACGGTTTTGGCCTTCCAACACTTTAAAACTTTCAGCAAACGATTAGAGAACTTACCCGTAAGAGTAGACTATCTGTCGCGCGCTCGTTCGGCAAAACAAACCCGACAAGTGCTCGACGACCTCGCCGCAGGTAAAATAGATATCATCATTGGCACGCATAAACTTATCGGAAAAACCGTTAAATGGCACGACTTAGGTTTGCTTATCATCGACGAAGAGCAAAAGTTTGGCGTGTCTACCAAAGAAAAACTGCGCACGCTTAAAACCAATGTCGACACGCTCACCATGTCGGCAACGCCCATTCCGCGCACGTTGCAGTTCTCATTGATGGGTGCTCGCGATATGAGTGTGATGAGAACGCCTCCCCCAAACCGCCATCCTATACATACAGAGATAGCAACTTTCGATGGCGCATTCATTGCTGATGCCATCAATTTCGAAATGAGTAGAAACGGACAGGTGTATTTCGTTAACGACCGCATAGCAAATCTCCCCGAATTGGCCAACATCATACGCAAGCATGTGCCCGATTGCCGTGTTGTTATAGCGCATGGACAGATGAAACCAGAAGACTTGGAGAACGCGCTTATCGACTTTATGAATCACGAATACGACGTGTTGCTCTCTACTTCGATAATCGAAAACGGCATCGATATATCCAATGCCAACACCATTATCGTGAACCATGCCCACAAAGTGGGGCTGAGCGACCTGCATCAGATGCGCGGTCGTGTGGGTAGAAGCAATCGCAAAGCCTTCTGTTACTTGCTTGCGCCACCCCTTTCGGCCTTAACCCCCGATGCTCGACGCCGCTTAGAGGCACTCGAAACGTTCTCCGACCTAGGTAGTGGCTTTAACATCGCTATGCAAGACCTGGATATTCGCGGGGCTGGCAACCTACTTGGAGCCGAACAGAGTGGTTTTATGGAAGATTTGGGCTACGAAACGTATCAAAAAATTCTGTCGCAAGCCGTTACCGAACTGCGTAACGACGAGTTTGCAGACCTCTATGCCGAGAGTATTGAGCAAGGAGAAGAGGTGGGAGGCGACCAGTTTGTGGAAGATTGCGCCTTGGAAAGCGACCTCGAAATGTATTTCCCCGACAACTATGTGCCTGGTAGCAGCGAACGAATGTTGCTCTATCGCGAACTGGATAACATCGAGAACGATGCCGAACTGGACGCTTATCGCGTAAGACTTGTAGACCGTTTTGGGCCTGTTCCGCCTCAAGGCGACGAACTGATGCAGGTGGTAGCCCTGAGACGAATTGGCAAACGATTGGGGTGCGAGAAGATAATGCTAAAGCAAGGACGCATGCTCATGCAGTTTGTTAGCAATCCCAACAGCGCCTACTATCGCTCAAAGGCCTTTGATAACGTGCTTACTTACATCGGAAACAACCCCCGACGCTGCGACTTGAAAGAAACTAATGGCCGAAGAATGATGCATGTGTCGAACGTTCCCACTGTGGGCGATGCTGTTAAGGTGCTGCGAACCATCGAAAATAAAACCCAAATAGCAGTGGGGTAGGGCTAAAAACTTGGCTACACCTTATTATATATAACACGTGCGTGCGAGAAACAAACGCACAATCATCAATCAAGGGCCACCAATGATGTGCCCATAATAAGAAAGAGAATATCAATTATGACCATCACACACACCAACAACGAACGCCAAGGCGAGTTTGTGGCCTTCGAAGGCGAAGAACGAGTGGGCTACATCAGCTACGAATGGGTAGACAATAATTGCTTTGCCATTCTGCATACCGTGGTTTCGCCCGAACATAAGGGTAAGGGTATTGCCAAAATACTGCTTGATGCTGCCGCCGATTACGCTCGCAAGCATAACAAGAAGATAAAAGATGTATGTTCTTTTGTCACTGTGCAGTTTCAACGAAACGATAAATACAACGATGTTAAGGCCTAGTCGTCTTGACAAGAGGGTGTCCATAACTAATCAGTATGAAGCTTTTAAATATTAATTCCAACGCTTTCTACAAGGTTTAAGTGTTAATGTGTTTGTAAAAAAATCGTCATTCGCACACGTTATTACAATTATTTTTCTTACATTTGCACATTGTAATCATTACAATAAGCATGAACAAGACTAACTTTTGGTATCGCGTGTTCGATCTATACTACGATGGTTTCAGAAGCATGACCCTAGGAAAGAAGTTGTGGTTGGTGATATTCATCAAGCTCTTCATCATGTTTGCCATCTTAAAGGTGTTTTTCTTCCCCAACTTTTTAAAGGCCAATGCGCCTAAAGGAGGGGAAGCCGACTTCGTGTCGCGTACACTCGACGAGCGACAGGCTCGATAATTACCCTTGCTCGCGCGTGCTAATGCCCTAGAATGGCTAGGCAAGCGCAACAACTAGATAACCTAATCCCCCAAAAGGCGAAACTAAATATTATTAAAATAAACTATGTTCAATCAACTATTTCTAGACATCTCTGCAGGTACGATTGATTGGTCGCGTGCGCAATTTGCCCTTACGGCCATGTACCACTGGCTCTTTGTGCCATTAACGCTTGGTCTTGCTGTTATCATGGGCATCACCGAGACATGCTATTATCGCACAAAGAAGCAATTTTGGAAAGATGTGGCGCGTTTCTGGCAAAAGCTGTTCGGCATCAACTTTGCCATGGGTGTGGCCACGGGTATCATTCTTGAGTTTCAGTTTGGAACCAACTGGAGCAACTATTCTTGGTTTGTAGGCGACATCTTTGGTGCGCCTTTGGCCATCGAAGGCATTTTGGCTTTCTTCATGGAAAGTACATTTGTGGCCGTAATGTTCTTTGGATGGAATAAAGTTTCTTCGGGTTTCCACCTCGCATCTACATGGCTCACGGGTCTTGGTGCTACCATTTCGGCTTGGTGGATATTGGTGGCCAATGCTTGGATGCAATACCCCGTGGGTTGCGAGTTCAATCCTGATACCATGCGTAACGAGATGGTTAGCTTCGTAGATGTGGCCTTGTCGCCCTTTGCTATCGACAAGTTCTGCCACACTGTTACCTCTTCGTGGATTGTTGGAGCTGTATTCGTAGTAGCCGTTAGTTCTTACTACCTTCTTAAGAAGCGCGAAACAGAATTGGCTAAGCAGAGTTTGAAGATTGCTGCTTGCGTAGGTTTTGTGGCTTCGTTGCTCGCTGGCATCACAGGTCACCATTCAGCAACGCTCGTTGGTAAGGTTCAGCCCATGAAATTGGCTGCCATGGAAGCACTCTGCAAGGGTGGCGAGAGCCAGAGCCTCACTGCAATTGCGCTAGTTAATCCCTTTAAACAACACGATTATCGTAGTGGCGAAGAACTGGCATGCCATGTTTCTATCCCTTATGCGCTCTCGATGATGGCTACGCACACCATGCATGGCTTTGTACCTGGTGTTAACGATCTGCTCGACGGCTATGTTAAGGCCGATGGTACACGCGAACCTTCGGTGGCCGAGAAGATTGTGATGGGTAAAGCTGCTGTTAATGCCTTGATGACTTATCGCAAGGCAAAGGCCGAAGGCAACCAAACCCTGGCGCAAAAGATGTTGCCTGTTATCAGAGCCAACATGAAATACTTTGGATATGGCTATGTTGAGAATGGCGATCAGATTGTTCCCAACATCCCTCTTTGTTTCTGGTCGTTCCGCATAATGGTGGGTATGGGTTCGTTCTTCGTACTTTTCTTTGCCATTCTCTGCTTCTTCTGCTATCGCAAAGAAGTTTCCAACGCTCGTTGGTTACTCATCTTGGGCATTTGCTCTTTGCCAATGGCTTACATCGCATCAGAGGCAGGATGGGTATTGGCCGAAATGGGACGCCAGCCTTGGACCATTCAAGACATGCTACCCACTTGGGGGGCTGTGAGTGATGTTGGGGCTTCGTCTATCGCCACAACCTTCTTCCTCTTCTTGGGCTTGTTCACCTTATTGCTCGTGGTTGAAATTAGCATCTTGATTAAGCAGATTAAGAAGGGCCCTGAGTACGGAAAATAAACGCTAACCCCTTGTTTGGCCGTAGGCTGTGGGCTTGCTTGTCCTTGGTTTTGCCCCTTGGGGCGAATATTGCTTGGCAAAATGCCTGCGCACAAGTCTCAAATAGTGGTATTGTCTGCACGTTTTGCATCGAAAGTATAGGCACATAGGCAACAATCACAAACGAACGAGCCGAACAAAAAGAAAAGAAATAAACTCATGTCATACGATTTTTTGCAACATTATTGGTGGTTCTTGGTGTCGCTATTAGGCGCGCTCCTCGTGTTCCTGATGTTTGTTCAGGGCGCTAACACCCTTATATTCACCCTCGGCAAGACCGAGAACGAACGTCGCTTGGTGGTTAATTCCACAGGGCGTAAGTGGGAATTCACCTTCACCACATTGGTAACGTTTGGTGGAGCCTTCTTTGCTTCCTTCCCTTTGTTTTATAGCACAAGCTTTGGAGGCGCTTATTGGCTTTGGATGATTATCCTTTTCTCGTTTGTAATTCAGGCTGTTAGCTATGAGTTTCAAAACAAATTGGGTAACCTTTTAGGGGCTCGCACCTTCCAAACATTCCTTATTATTAACGGTGTACTTGGTCCTGTTCTCTTGGGTGGAGCAGTGGCTACGTTCTTCAATGGTTCTAATTTCATTGTCGACAAAGGCAATATCACCAGCATGGTGCAGCCTGTTATTAGCCGTTGGGCCAACGCTAGTCATGGACTTGACGCGCTGCTCGATATTTGGAATGTAGTTTTGGGTGTCGCTGTGTTCTTCTTGGCACGTGTGTTGGGCTTGCTCTACATCATTAACAACGTAGAACACGACAACATTGTTACCCGTGCTCGCAAGCAATTGGGCCTTAACACGGCCGTGTTCTTGGCTTTCTTCTTGAGCTTCTTGGTGCATTTGCTGTTGAAAGATGGCTTTGCTTACGACCCACAAACAGGCCTCATCTTTATCGAATCTTATAAGTATCTGCACAACCTGCTGTCGATGTGGTATCTCACCCTCGTGCTTTTGGTAGGTGTTGTGTCGTTGCTTTATGGCATAGCACGCACCCTTTTCAGTGCCGATTTCAAGTACGGCATCTGGTTTGGCGGTGTAGGTGTGGTGCTGGTGGTATTGGTATTGCTGCTTTGTGCTGGCTGGAACAACACCGCTTATTATCCTTCTAACACCGACTTGCAAAGCTCGCTCACCATTGCCAACAGTTCTGGTAGCGTGTTTACACTAACAGCCATGTCGGTTGTGTCGCTTCTTATCCCCTTTGTTTTGGTTTATATATTTGCTGCTTGGCGTGCCATCGACCGCAAGTCTATTACCGAACAAGAGATAACCGAAGACGAAAGTTACTAAACACTTACGGGTTGACGGGGCTGTAAGCTTCTAAACCAACGGGTTCTTTTAAGTATTGATGTGTGGGCACTAATCTAGATGTCTGCCCAACGCATTGTTCTTAACATGTGCGAACCATTTGGTTAAGAAGCTTACAGCAACGTCAACCCTCTTTTTTTTCCACTTTGCGCGCCAGTGCGTAAATACATCAATTCAACATAAACATCTGCCTTATGAAAAAAACATTGTTCGCCTTTTTGTTCGCCATGTGTGGCATGGTGGCTGTGGCCCAAACGCCTACCGACACCGTTAGGCATCAGGTGCTTTTCGAAACCAATATGGGCAACATTCGCGTTGTACTCTACAACGAAACACCCAAACACCGCGACAATTTTCTCCGTTTGGTAAAGTCGGGCTATTACAATGGTACTATTTTTCACCGTGTAATCGAGAACTTCATGATACAGGGAGGCGACTCCACTTCTCGCCATGCAGCCTTTGGAGAACCAGCTGGTGGCTATTCGCCCGATTACACGGTGCCTGCAGAGATTGTATTTCCAACCTACTATCACAAGCGAGGCGCCCTGGCAGCAGCGCGCGAGGGCGACGATGTTAATCCCAAGTGGGAATCGTCGTCGGCTCAGTTCTACATCGTCTATGGCAAGCGTATGACCGATTATCAGCTAGATGCCGTGCAAGCGAAGCTGGATTTGAAAACCAACAATAGCGTAAAACTAACGCCCGAACAACGCGAAATGTATTATAAGAAGGGCGGCACGCCCCATCTTGATGGCACATACACCGTGTTTGGCGAAGTGGTTGAGGGAATGGATGTGGTTGAAAAGATACAGAAAACGCCTTGCGACGAACACGATCGGCCATTTGAGGATATGAAAATTATCAAGGCCGTGGTGGTGAAATAATATTATTAGACGCTTTGTTAGGCGCCTTTTCAAACTTTTTGTGGCTCGTTGTCTGCTCTTGCTTACTAAGCATGGGCGGAAGCGAGCTTTTTTTGTCTCTAGCGGTATAACTACTCTTCCCAACGCCTTCTTAGCAGTTTGTCCGTACGCAGCTTATCGCATGGTTACTGTTGTTGTTATTGCCTCGTCACCATCTTTTGTATGCTTGTGGGCATCTTATCTGTCTTTTTCATTGATGTATTTCGCCATCTCTTCAAACATAAACCAGGCTATTTGCTCAACAATACACGTGCTCTGTACAGATTTTAGTGTGGTAGTTGAGTCTGAATTGTAAAATATTACGCCATAAATTTAACAAAAAATACGGCTTTAAAAATCACCAATCGTTCTTTTGATTGCAAATAATCAATTCTCGCAAGGGTTTATTTTCGTGACAAACAAGCTGTGATGCAATTGCATAGAAATTGATAACGTGGAGAATAAATACGCAAGTTATAGCTCAAAATGTGCGTTTTGCAGCAAAACGCGGTGCAAAATGCAGCAAAACACCGTGTTAACTCTATGAAAACGCAAGGCTAACTCTATGAAAACGCAAGGCTAAATGGTGCTAAATGCAAGGTGAAATGCAGCAAAACGCAGACGAAAATGGAGCAAATCACCAGTTTAAATGCATAAATTTTCATGTCGTGAAGTGGCTGAAGGTATGTTGAAGGGGTGATTTTTATGTACGATTTGTGCAATATGTTCAGCGAAAAGTAGGTTTTTGAGGTCAAAAACCTGGTTTTTGGGCCGACTAAAATGGCTCGTTCATGGTAAACTAGAAAGGTAAAACGGTGCAAAATGCTATTGTTTTGCTCAAAAACCGACTGAAAATTTGTTTTGAAACAGTTTTTTGTTCCCTTTTTTGCCCTTTTAGGTCTTTTTTTTAAGCTAAAAATGGTTATCCAAAATTGTTAAAATGTAAAATAAAGACACTAAATTAGTGCGTGATATTAGGCTGTAAATATGAAGCTTAACATTCAACCCAAATCGGTGATTAGACCACAATGTTTCCAGAAATCTTGTTTTTGTGTTGTTTCCTAACATCTTTTATTTTCTAGTTGGCATCTTGTCTGTCTTTGCAACTTGACGTAGCCCGCTACACCTGCGTTACAAATACAGGCAATTTGCTCCACAATACAACAAATCTGTTTAGGCTCTAATTAACGATTTTGGGTTAAAGAGCATTCTCTTTAAACTCAATGCCATTATTTTTTCAGCGTTTGTTTTATTAGAAGTTAAGCCAATGCCTGGATATGGTTATATTCAATCCAACAAAACTCATAGTTAATTGTAAGGTGATTGTGTCTCAAAATAGTTAGTTTGATGCTTGCTGTAGCCTGCTTACGACCTATAATTTATGTGCCGAATATTTATGGTTATCCACGTTTTAAAAGTAAACGCTCTGTTTTTCTACACCAATATTTACTGTTTATTATCATCCAGTAGTTCGCCATCCGTACAGATAATATCAAAAAGTGCAACACAGGGTCAAGGAGTAGCCCCAAATAATCATCTTTTTTTGTAAAAAGTTTTGTAAATGATAAATATTATACCGAAATTTGTGCTGTAAATCTACACTTGTGCGTTAGCGTTGAATGAACAAACACCGCTTTCCTGCACTTAATCACTGATATGAACAAATTTTAATGGTGTAAGACAACTTGATTTCATCTCACCTGTGAGAATTTTACATCTCGTCTTGAACAATAAAAACAACTAGTATGAAAGTGAAAATGATACTACCAGCATTGCAAGAGGCCGAAAGTGCTTATTGGCGTCCCATCAAATATTCGCTTTTTCCGCCACTCGGACTGGCGACACTTGCTGCGTATTTCTCTGATGATGACGAGGTAGAAATTCAAGATCAACATGTGGAGAAACTCACATTAGACGATACACCCGACTTGGTTTGTATTCAAGTCTATATCACCAATGCCTATCGAGCCTATAAAATTGCCGACGATTATAGAAAAAGAGGTGTGTATGTGGCCATGGGCGGACTGCATGTAACCAGTTTGCCCGATGAGGCAGCACAGCATGCCGACACCATTTTGCTAGGGCCTGGCGAAGAAGCGTTCCCGCGTTTTATCAGCGATTTGCGTGCAGGCAACCCGCAAAAGCGCTATGTGGCCACCAGCAGAAGTATAGAAAACATTCCACCCGTGCGGCGCGACCTTATAAAACGCGATAAATATTTTGTGCCAAACTCTTTGGTTGTATCTCGTGGTTGTCCACATCATTGCGACTTCTGTTATAAAGACGCCTTTTATGGCAAGGGTAAGTCGTTTTATACGCGCAAGGTAGACGATGCTTTGGCCGAGATAGACAGTCTTCCGGGTAGACATCTTTATTTTCTCGACGACCACCTGCTGGGCAATCCCCGCTTTGCATCACAATTATTTGAGGGCATGCGCGGTATGGGCCGAGTGTTTCAAAGTGCTTCAACCGTAGCAGCGGTGTTAAATGGCGACCTCATTGAGAAGGCTGCCAAGGCAGGATTGCGCAGCTTGTTTCTAGGTTTCGAAACATTCTCGCCCGAAAACCTACGCTCTAGCAACAAACTCCAGAACTTATCAAAAGACTATGTGGCTGCTGTGGAACGGCTGCATAGCTTGGGCGTTATGATTAACGGCAGCTTTGTTTTCGGTCTCGACCATGATGACAAAGATGTGTTTCGCCGAACCGTTGATTGGGGCATTGAACACAGCATCACAACCGCTACATTCCATATTCTTACACCCTATCCAGGTACACGACTGTTTCAGCAAATGGAGCGCGATGGGCGTATCACTTCTTACGATTGGAGTAAGTACGACACGCGAACTGTTGTTTACAAAACATTTGGTCTAACAGCCCAAGAACTAAAACAAGGTTACGATAAGGCATATCGCGACTTCTATTCGTGGAATAATATCTTTAAGGCCAGTTTTGGGCACGACAATTTAAAACAACAATTGGCACATTTGTTTTATATGGGTGGCTGGAAGAAGTTTGAACCACTATGGAATTTTATGATTCAATACGGCAACCTCAACCGTATGTTGCCCCTATTAGAAAACTTATTGGCTCATACCAAAGGGCAAGGCGCGAAGAAACCTGGGGAAAATGTGGAAATAGAACGTTTACAAAAAACAGCTCTCTGAGAACAAAAATACCATAACAATAGGTCTTTACTACGCGCAATGAACGTAAAGTAGTGGAGATGTGGCCGATTTCAAAAAAGTTACCATTAATGATAACCAGCAACACAATAAAAATGAAGACAAAGAGATGGTCTTATTTGCAATCGCTTTTAGCTGTCTTGGTGTTTGCAACAGGTCAGTATCGCTTGTTATGCATATTGTTGTTGGTATGTATAAACAAGAAATGTTTAAAGTCGCGCCCTTTGATGGTTCGTTTCAAATCATCGTATAAACTGCTGCTTATATTGTTGTTCTTGGCCATCTTTACGGTCATACCTAACTATCTTCAGCGCGGAAGACCCCAATTGGCTTATTTCAACAAGAAAGGACACCGTATGTGTGCGCCCATAAATGTGTATCTGCTAAACGTGCTGTTTCCCGAAGAAGAAGTAATGAATGTGTGCATATAAACCGCAGCTATTATGCCTACTACAAACTTAATGCCTGCTGGCATAGCGTTGGGAGGACAACTCTTTAGAGATGCTCAACGTGATTTTGTATTCTTTATTAATACGAAAGTAGAACTTTCGGAAATAATGCCCAAGCGCAAGGCTTTTATACGATGAGGTGGTACACCAGTTGTGTAGTCAAAGCCATGGTGCTAAGTGATTAGCACTTGCCAAAAGCAGTAAGCCCCATGGCAACGAGTAGCAAGCCAATTTCATACAAACGAAAAAAGCGCTTCATAGCAAGCAGATGCACACTAAGCTTAGCATCTTACTTGCCACGAAACGCACCCAGAAGGAGGTTAGCCCCCATTATATTAACGGCTAGAGTTAGCCCTTCTTAATCTCAACAATCTTTGTTGGGCTTTGTTCTTTGTTGCGCCTGTTGGTAACAGTTACCACAGCTTGCGCCAAATTGATGAAGGCCTGGCCCGTCGTGGTGTCGGCATTCATGGCAGCAGGCGTGCCCTTATCGCCGTTTTCGCAAATACTTTGCACCAGCGGAATTTGTGCCAGCAGAGGAGTTTGCATCTCTTCGGACAGCTGTTTCACACCGTCTTTGCCAAAGATGTAGTACTTGTTTTCGGGCAATTCGGCCGGAGTGAACCACGCCATGTTCTCAACCAGTCCTAAGATAGGCACATTCACCTTTTCGTTTCGGTACATGTCGATACCCTTACGTGCATCGGCCAGCGCCACATTTTGCGGAGTGCTTACGATAACGGCGCCCGTGATAGCCAACGTTTGCAGCAAGGTGAGATGAATATCGCTTGTTCCAGGAGGCGTGTCGAGAATAAAATAATCCAGCTCGCCCCAATTGGTATCTGCAATAAGTTGCTTTAACGCATTGCTTGCCATGCTTCCTCGCCACAAGGTTGCTGTTTCGGCGTTTACAAAAAAGCCGATGCTAAGCAGCTTAACGCCGTATTGTTCAACAGGCTCAATAAGGTCGCGCCCATCTACCTTTGAGGCATAGGGTCGCGCGTTCTCCACATTGAACATCTTAGGCATAGACGGACCGAAGATGTCGGCATCCAAAAGGCCCACCTTATAGCCCAATCGGGCAAGTGCAATAGCAAGGTTTGCCGAAACAGTGCTTTTGCCAACGCCACCTTTACCCGAACTAACGGCCACGATATTTTTTACCTGTGGCAGCAGTTTCCCCACTTCGGGGCGCGGTTTAGAAGCAAATTCGGTTTTTATTTCCACCTCCACATCTTTGCTAACATGATAGTGAATGGCCGATTCGGCAGCCTTCAGCGTTGATTTTAAGAAAGGGTCGGTCTCCTTAGGAAACAGCAATGTGATGGTCACCTTCATGCCATCGATGCGCACATCGTCGGCCAGCATACCGCTTTCGATGATATTTTTTTTCGTTCCGGCATACATCACCGTAGCCAAAGCGTCTGTAATCAATTTGGGATATAGTGTCATGATGTTTTTGTTTTTTCGTTATGCAAATGTAATTATAAAATGGGGATGAGCCAAACAAAAGGGTGAAAATGGTTATTGCTCTCGCCCTTACACCCCTTTAAGCGAAGGAGTGAAGGCTGGGCATTGTTGATTTGGCTACGTTTTTGTTTTCTTTATTCGTAAATTACAAGCGTATGGGCATGGCAAGCACCAATTCGGTGAGGTCGGCTTTGGTTTTATGAGCCTTTACGTTTACCCCCACAGTAAGGTTGTTAAGCCACGGCAGGGCATAATGCACGCCAATGCGTTCGTAATAAGGCGTCTCATTCACCTTGGCATTGTCGCCCATGTGGCGATAAAGATACACGCCAAACGATACAGCTAAGGCCAAACGACCATAGTGAGCTTGATGTTTGGCGGCCAAACCTAGTGAAAAAGGCGAGTGGCGCAGTGTGCGATGGGCTTGCAGGTCGAGTTCTTCGATGCGCTTGGAATATGTGCCATAGAATGCATCGACGACCAATCCCGACGACCAACGCCGGGCATAGCGCCACATAACATCGGCTTGTAGCGAGTAAGCAGGATAGATGCGGAAGCTCTCGGTGCGATAATCTGGATGGCTAGGCGGTGTGCCAAATTGGGTAATGAGCCAATCTTCTAATAGCGTTTTAGCCCCCAGACCAGCCGCGAAGTTGAGGTATAAGCCCTGTTGAAATGGCTTTTTGCGAAGCGTTGGCTCTGCGCGCAACGTTTGTTCGTAATAAGGTGTGTAGAGCAAGGCCAGCGAAGCGCCCACGGTGTTGCTGCCTTTGTTGGGTCGATACAGTGCGCCATTGCTATGATGCACAAATTCTAACGAAGCCCGCACGGCCCATTTGGGAGCAAAATGAAAGGATTGGTGCACGCCAGCAGCAAAATAAATGGAGGTGTGCGAACCGATAAACTCGTTGTCGATGGCGTTATTCTTATTATAAATGGAGGACGAGAAACCCACGCCACCACTGAGCGAGTAGGCCGTTTCCCATGTTCGCGAACGGTGAAGCGGACGATAAAACGTGGTGTAGAGCGAGAGCGTGTTGCCCAATGGCGAATGATAGCCCACGGGAATGAGCATTCCCCAGTCGGTATCAGCCTCGCGGTGCAAGCTTACTTTGTTGTTAAACGTGTAGCGCACACCAAAGGCAAAGGTGGGATTACCATAGTCGGCAGCAAAATCATCGCTATCTTTGGGCAGTGGGGCACGCATTAGTTCTAGCGCAAGCGAGAAATTGTCGCTTCGTTTGAGCCATTTTTTCACATACTGGTCGGCAGCTACCACTTCGCCTTTCATAGCCGAAAGGCTCATCCCCCATCGCGAAATGCTGTCTGCTTGTTGGGCAGAAGCCGTGTTGCCGGCAAGCATTAACATCAATGCAAAAAGGCAAAGGCGCAAGTTTTGCAGGCATTGGCGGTGAAGGGATGTTGTAAAGTGGAAAGCTAAAAACATGTTATAAGGATTAGTTAAGCACCTCTTGTGCAATTTCTTCGGCAGCAATTTCCTCGCTACCACGTTTCACATCGCCATTTTTGGCCACGAGATAGAAGCCCTTACCAGGTGTCCACTCCATGCAAAACAGCTGGCTTGGGTTTTCGTATCCATAATGTTTGATGTGTCTAAGCACCCATTGGCGCGTTTTTCCGCAATGAAACAACGAACTGTCTACAATGGCACCGTTGTTTACAAGCAGATAAGATTCGTTCACTTTTCCCACTTCGGCCACAGTGATTGAACCATTTGTCTCGAATCGAACATCTTCAATATCGAACATCGAGAACACCCCTTTCTGTCTAAGAAGCAAGCGGAATTGTTCCATCTCAAGACTATTGCGCTTAAAGGCCTTAAAGTTGATGGCTCCATTTTTTACCAAGTATACGCTATCGCCTTTTATGAGGCGACGCAAAACTTTGGAGCGCATACAGAAACGAATAAAGAGATTAAAAGCAGTCCATACGGCAAGGGCGAAAAGAATGTGGAGAGCCGTCATGTCGGGATTGTAAAGCACACCGCCGACCAGTGCTCCAATAACAAAAGCACTCACCGTATCGAGTGGCGTTAGTTGTGCCATCTGTGCCTTTCCTGCAATGCGCAGGAACACCAAAATACCAATCATTCCCGTTAAAAGCTTAACGGCAATTTCAAAATACTGCATCCTGATAATGTTTAATGTTTGTTGATGGGTGCAAAGGTAAAAAAATGTGTGCAAACCATTATCGTTGCAATCGTTAAAAACGATGAGTAGGGGGTGGCGGCGTGAGGGAGTAGGACCAAAGATTATGTTGTAGTAATGACCAATGGCGGTTCTCCAAACCTTTTTACCCACGCACGGAAGCGCACAAGCCCCTCTTCGCCAAACTTCGCTAGGCTTTTTTCGGCTTGTTCCACCGTTTTTTGTTGGTCGAGTTTGGTTTTACTAAAAAACTTATCGGCATAACAAATGAGCTGTTCTTCGAGCGTTTCGGGCAAGAAGTCTTGCAAGGGTAGGGGCAATTGCTGCTTTTCGATGGCTTCGCGCGTGATGCCAGCGCCCGTATGTCGTTCGCAAACGCGAGCATGGCGAGGCATACCTTCGGCACGAAGCATGTCGGCGCCCAGTAGGCCGTGGCAGATATAGGGGTGCGTACCAAAGCAATGAATAGACGGTGCATTGCAAAGCACGATGCCAATGTCGTGAAGCATGGCCGCCTCTTCAATGAATTGTAAGTCTAATTGCAATTCAGCGTGCTGTTTAGCCAAAGCCAAAGCCAAGTGGGCCACACTGCGACTGTGGGTTAATAAAATGTGTCGTAGCTCGTTGTCGAGCGGATAATACTTGTCGATAATGGCTTGATATCCTGTTTGCATGTTATGTTGGGGTTTGGTTTTAGGTTAAAACGCTCATCATTAATAAATATTGTACGTGTGTAATAAATAATGTGGGTGCGCTATAAAAGCAGGGGTAGAGCCAGAAAACGAGTGCAGAAGCGCTTTTTTGCGCCAAACAATTTGGGTTATTGGCGATAATTCTCTAAATTTGTGCTTTAAAACAATTAAGAACCAAGTATTATGATAGACGTAAAGGAAGTATTGCAGGATTCGCAAGACCGTATGGAGATGGCGGCGATGTATCTAGAAGAGCAGCTGTCGCGCGTTCGTGCCGGTAGGGCTAACGTGGCTATACTCGACGGCGTGCGTGTTCAATCGTACGGAATGACTGTACCTCTTAACCAAGTGGCTAACGTTTCGGCCCCTGATGCACGTACCATCGCCATCAAACCCTTTGACAAAAAGGCTATTCGCGACATCGAAAAGGCTATTATGGACAGTGATGTGGGTATCACACCCGAAAACAATGGCGAGGTTATTCGCCTGGGAATACCACAGCCTACCGAAGAACGCCGTCGCGAATTGGCTAAACAATGCAATAAAATTGGTGAAAAAACCAAGATTGAAGTGCGCAACGTGCGTGCCGAAATAAAAGACAAATTGAAGAAGGCTATCAAAGACGGACTGTCGGAAGACAACGAAAAAGACGCTGAAGAACAACTCCAGAAGCTGCACGACAAGTTTATTAAGAAGATTGATGACTTGCTTGAGGCTAAGAACAAGGAGATAATGACGGTTTAATGCCGCGCCCAAAGCACAACATGCAAGGACTGGTAATAAAGAACACGGGCAGTTGGTACACGGTGAAAACCGACGACGGCTGTATTGTGGAAAGCAAAATAAAAGGCAATTTTAGACTTAAAGGCATACGCAGCACATCGCCTGTGGCTGTGGGAGACCGTGTGCAGCTTGTAAATAACCAAGATGGTACAGCCTTTATCGCTGAAATCGAAGACAGAAAGAATTATATTATCCGCAAGTCGTCGAACCTTTCTAAGCAGAGCCACATACTCGCGGCCAATCTTGATGTGGCATTGCTCGTGGTAACGGTGAACCATCCACAGACTTCAACCACCTTTATCGACCGCTTTTTGGCCTCGGCCGAAGCCTATCGCATACCTGTTGTGCTGGTGTTTAATAAAACCGACCTGCTTAACGAAGACGAAATGCGCTACCAACAGATGGTAATGAACCTCTACGAGACGGTTGGTTACCACTGTTTGGCCATTTCGGCCGAGACAGGAGCAGGCGTTAACGATGTGCGTGCCTTACTTAAAGGGCGCATTTCGCTTTTAAGTGGCAATAGCGGGGTGGGCAAATCCACTCTTATTAATAAACTCTTGCCCACGGCCAACCTGAAAACGGCCGAGATTTCTTATGCTCATAATGCCGGAATGCACACCACCACGTTTAGCGAAATGCTGGAATTGCCCGAAGGCGGATGGGTTATCGACACGCCAGGCATTAAAGGTTTTGGTACGTTTGACATCGAACCCACCGAGCTAAGCAGTTATTTTAAAGAGATATTCGAATTTTCTAAAGGTTGCCGATTTAATAATTGCACCCATACACACGAACCTGGATGCGCCGTTTTGCAGGCTTTGAACGACCATTATATCGCGCAAAGCCGTTATCAATCTTATCTTAATATGCTTGAAGATAAGGATGAGGGTAAGTATAGAGAGGCTTATTAAGGTTGTAGTGCAGTGCGGCGAGTGCTATGTACCTGTATTTTGCGCGCCATTGCTATGCCTAAACCTCGCTGTGTAATGGGTGTAAGGTGGTTATATCGGCTGAAGGGTTTGTTTTCTTCCCAACATTTGTTACTTTAAAAATACAAAACCGAGCCAATCTCCCTTTGTATTGAAAGATAGTGGCTCGGTTGATGCATTGATTTTATTGTTATTGCGTTTGCCAATAGCTTAGAAAGGCACGCGTTTACCAAATACTCGTTTTACATTTTCTGAGGTTTGGCGGGCAATCTCGTCGCTAGTGGTGGCGTAGGTTTCGGCCATTTTCTCCACCACATGTGTGAGATAAGCACTCTCGTTGCGTTTTCCCCGCATGGGAACAGGGGCCATATAGGGGCCATCTGTTTCTAGAACGATGCGCGAAAGAGGAATATGAGGCAGCACCGAGGGCAATTTAGACTTCTTAAAGGTAAGCACACCGCCAATGCCCAGCACAAACTTGTCGAACTGAAGAAAAGCATCCGCCTCGTGTTCGTTGCCAGTAAAACAATGAAAAACGCCACCAGGCAATTGGCTTTCGTACTTTTTAAGGATGTGTACCATCTCGTTTTGCCCCTTTCTGCAGTGTATCATCAGGGGCAAATCATATTCAATCGACCAACGCACTTGTTCTTCGAAGGCTTCAAGTTGTTGTTGCTCAAATTCTCTACTCCAATAGAAATCAAGTCCAACCTCACCAACGGCGATGAACGAATGTGACTCATCAAAGCGCTTTTTCATGTGTCGAAGCACCTCGGCATAGTCGGCTTTAACCTCTTCGGGGTGCAACCCCATCATCGCAAAGGCATAGTTGGGATAACGTTGAGCAAGCAAAAGGGCAGCATCCCCACTGCTTTCGTCGATGGCAGGGATGAAAACTTTGGTCACATCAGCATCTTTAGCTCGGGCAATAACCTCGTGAAGGTCGTCGCGATAGTCGTCCACGTCAAGGTGGATGTGTGTGTCTATAATTCCTGTAGTCATTTGTTTGTTTGCCAGTTGTAGGCAGCAATGAGGTGCAAAGGCGCAAAACAAAGCCACTTTCCAAGTCAATGGGAAGAGAACAAGCCCCCAGAGTGCGCCAAACGCGCGCGGAGACTGTTCACAGGGCATGCGTCTGTGCCACGTTATAGCCTACAACGAGAAGCTAACCGTACAGATGTTCCTCGTTTCGGCGGTAATAATAAATCACCCCTAGCTTTCTACATTCCGCAAATCGCACTTCAGGCGGTTCGTGTTCGAAATGTTTTTCAATTTGGTTCCATAAGTCAAGGATGATGTTGTCTGTTTCAGGGCGCAGCGTTTGCAGTTTGTCAACGGCCTTATTCGTTCTAGCCTGCAGAGCCTTTTGTTGCCTATATGTTTCGATAAAAATGTCGTAGTGCGTCGACACCATCCCTATTGTGGGGTTGTATATGGGTCGTCCGCCCTGCTTAATGCGTTGTTTTTCGCCTTCAATCACCTGTTTTCCGTATTCGGCCAGGCCCTCTTGGGTTTTAAGATTGGGCAAAGAAGTAGCGTGTTCGCTAAGTCCATAGAGTTTTAGGGCCGACTTTTTTATTTCTCCTCGTTCAACGCACATAAAGAGAACCTGCAAGAAATGGCTCACATACATCACAGCATTGCGTTGCACGCGGTCAATTTTGTCGGTCTGTCTAGCCTGTGCTGTCAGCGAAGTACGATATTGTTGTGCCGCTGTCAGCAGTCGGTCGTAGGCTGGTCTGGCCCTGTTGATAACACTCCAGTCAATAAATCTGTTTCTAGCCGCATACACACTTTCGTTTTCGAGAAGCATTTTCAGAGCCTTAAGGCGTGCGGCATCTGTCTTAGGTAGTCGTCGGTATGGCATGGTATTTGGTGTTTTATGGTGTTCCCTGAACGCCAATTGTCGGTAGACAAAGGGGTCAAGCAAACAGGGTATAAGGCAATGAGCCGTTTCAGGCATCAACTTGTGGTTTAGTAGGGCGATAGATACCCGTTTCACAAGCGTGTTTTCTTGGTTTCAGAGTTCACCGTTGGTAAGCTGTCTAGTATTTCCTGTTCATCATTTTGAGGGCATAGTTAATGAGGTTGGCTTTTCTTTCTGCGGGCACATTCACCTTATCAAGCAGTTGCTTACCGCAGTCAAAGTAGTGTTCTATTTTTTGTTCGGCCATCTTGTCGATGCCCATATCGTTGTAAAGTTGGGTTATAGCCGCAATCTTTTCTTGCGGGTTACATTGTTCTTGCTCCACCCATTGTTTTAGTTCAGCCCTTTGTTTATCGTTGGCTTTATTAAAAGCATTAATGAGCATGTACGTTTTTTTGTTGCAAACGATGTCTCCGCCGATGGCTTTTCCGAACACTTTGCTGTCTCCATACACATCAAGAAAATCGTCTTGCAGTTGGAAAGCCAGTCCAATTTGTTCGCCAAACTTATAGAGTAGGTCGGCATCTTCTTGTGGAGCATTGGCCAATATAGCGCCCATTTTCATAGCACAGGCGAGCAGAACGCTTGTTTTGAGTCTAATCATTTCGATATATTCCGCTTCGGTTACGTCGTTGCGGTGTTCGAAATCCATATCATATTGTTGACCTTCTCCAATCTCCAGTGCTGTTTCAGTAAACAGTTCCATCACTGGTTTGAGCTTTGTTTCATCGCATTGTGCCATCTGTTGATAAGCCAGCACCAACATCGAGTCGCCCGAAAGGATGGCCGTGTTGGCGTCCCAGCGTTTATGTACCGTGGGTTTACCACGTCGCAGTTCGGCATTATCCATCAAATCGTCGTGCAGGAGCGTGTAGTTGTGGTAGGTTTCCAGTCCACAAGCAGGTGCAAGTATGCTTTCAGGGTCGTCTTTAAACAAGTTGTAGGCCAGCAAAGCCAAAGTAGGCCTGATGCGTTTTCCCCCGATAGAGAGCACGTATCTTATGGGTTCGTAGAGCGAATTTGGTTTTCTGTCGAAGGGTAAAGCGTCTACGTATTGGTTTATTTTGTTGAGAATGATGTCGTCTGTCAGCATGATAACTTCATTTTAGAGTTTAAATACGATGGGTATGGCAAAGAGCGTGCGGCATGGTTTGCCTTTGTCGAGTCCTGGTTTCCATTTGGGCATGTTGCTTATAACACGCAGCGCCTCGGCGTCTAATTCTTCGTTTACGCCACGAACCACTTTTTGTTCGGTGATAGTTCCATCTACATTGACGATAAACGACACCATCACACTTCCTTGAATGCCCTGTTGTTGGGCCGTTGGAGGATAGCGAAGGGTGCGTTGCAGCCACTTCATAAACTCCACAATACCCCCTGGATATTCAGGCATTTGTTGCACAATGCGAGGCTTATTGTCGTCGGCAATAGGTTCGGGCACGGGTTGTTCGATGGCCGTAGTAGGTGTTTCGTTTTGTTGCCTGGTGGCTTCATTGCCTTCTTCCTCCTCTTCGTTTCGCATATTCACCTTTTCGGGCAGTGTCATAGGCGTGTCCACCGCTTTAATTTTTGTGGTGATAGATGGTGCGGCAGTGGGTTTGGCGGCGCTCACCATTTCGTTTTTCTCCACTTCGGGCAGCACTTCCATCTCTTCAAAGATGTCGTCGGGCAGCTCGTCGTCAAGGTTAAATGTGCGCGATTGGCTGTTATACTCTAGGCCCACGAATAGGAACGAGAGCACAACAACGAGTCCAAGCAGATAATTTGTTACGCGCTTGTTCTCCAAATTGGCACTATGTGTTTTCTTTATCTCCACCTTCTGGATGTCGTTGTATCGTTCTTTGAGCTTTCACGGTTAATGATACTCAAATCACCTACAAATATAATGATATAATTGGAAAAAGGTGTAACTTTGTAGATAAAAAGGAATTTAGTTGATGAAAAAAGTGTTTTTCGCCCTCGTTTTGGTCTTTATGGGGGGTGAAATGGTGGCGCAAGAGAGCCAAACGGCCTATAATTTCTTGCGGCTTCCTGTGAGTGCGCATGCCGCTGCATTAGGAGGCGATAATGTTACACTCATTGATGACGATGCTTGGTTGATGTATAACAACCCTGCTTTGCTGTCGTCGGTGAGTGATAAAACTGTTGCTTTGAACTATATGAACTTCATGCGAGGCGTTAATTTGGCTGGTGTTGCCTACAACCGGGTGATAAAAGAGCGTGCTTCGGTGGCGCTCTCGGCCAATTATGTTAACTATGGACAGATGCGATATACCACTGCCGACAATCAAGACTTGGGCGAGTTTTCGGCTAAAGATATTGCTGTTACGGCTTATTTCTCGTATATGCTCACAGATAAACTGGCTGGTGGTATTGCTGCAAAGGTGCTCTCGTCTAGTATTGGGCATTATCATTCGGTGGGCGTGGGCGTAGATTTGGGGCTGAATTATTACGATGCCGACCGCGAATTGTCGTTGTCGGTGGTGGGTAAGAACCTTGGTGGACAGCTTAAGGCCTACGATGATAATTACGAAGCTATGCCCATCGACGTGCAAATAGGGGTTAGTAAGCGTTTGAAACATACACCTTTCCGATTTTCGGCCACGTTAGTCGACCTTAATCACTGGCATTACTCCTTAATGAAGCATTTTGTTTTTGGAGTTGACGCGCAGCTTTCGCAAAACATCTGGGTGGGGGCAGGCTATAGTTTGCGCCGTGCCAACGAGATGAAAGTGGGCGATGCCGACACCGCTAGCAGTCATGGCGCAGGGCTTTCGCTGGGTGCTGGCTTGCAGCTTGAGCGCTTTAAGCTTAATCTGGCTTACGGCAAGTATCATGTATCTAGTTCGTCGGTGGTGCTCAATCTCTCGTTTTCCTTGTAAATCAAGACTGTGCTGCCTTGCCTTTAGTCGTTCTTAGAACATCTCAATGCGCCTGTCTTCATACCTAAAGCTTTTACAAACCACTTGTTGAAGGGGCTAGAGCAGGACTATATAAGGCTGCAAGTTATGAAAAGAAAGGAGTACTGCACAGCTAAATATATTAATAGCATTTACGCATAACATTTACACATTATTATATAACAACAAATCATGAAGAAAATAACCATCGCCATCGACGGATTCTCGTCGTGCGGAAAGAGTACCATGGCCAAGATGTTGGCCAAAGAAGTGGGCTATATCTATGTTGACACTGGCGCAATGTATCGCGCAGTTACCCTTTTTGCCATGCGCAACGGTATGATTGCACCTAATGGCGAGGTAAACCGCGATGAACTAAAGCAGAAAATGCAAACACTGCGCGTGGAGTTTAAGCTCAATGAGCAAACGGGTAGGGCCGAAACTTATCTCAATGGCGAGAACGTGGAGAACGAGATTAGAGGCATGGAGGTGTCGTCGCATGTTAGTGCCATCGCTGCAATTGACTTTGTTCGCACGGCTTTAGTGGAGCAACAACAGCGCATGGGACGTGATAAAGGTATTGTAATGGATGGTCGAGACATTGGCACAGTGGTGTTTCCCGATGCCGAATTGAAGGTGTTTGTTACGGCTTCAGCAGAGATTAGAGCGCAACGCCGATTTGACGAGCTGAAAGGTAAGGGCGTTGAAGCCAACTTTGATGAAATTCTTAATAATGTTCAGCAGCGCGATTACATTGATAGTCACCGCGAAGTAAGTCCGTTGCGCAAGGCCGATGATGCCATCGAGCTTGACAATGGCGAACTAACCATTGCCCAACAGCTACAATGGCTTGTTGAAAGATTTGAAGAAAGGGTGGCCCAGTAAGGCTAAGTGCCTGTCGTCCTCGCTTGTTTGTTGGGTCTATGTGCGTCTGCTGCTTGCGTTTTTGTTGCAAGGGGCGCACATTGGCCTATCCAAACAAGTTGTGTTTTCTTCGTTAGTTGGAGCGTTTTGTACAATAATATTACGTGTTTTAACTTTTTAAGCCTATCATATTGTAAGAGCTATACAACAAATAGCCATCTACAAACCAGAACAACGCACCTATAACGTGCTTGGTAGGGTGTTTAAGTGAGCAGAATGATTGTGGGTTGGTGTGCAATAGTTGTGTATTTGCTCACGGACGCAATATTTTTTTGCTTTATCAATTACGCAAAAAATACGTGCCTTGCAGTGCCCTCTTTCCTTGGTTTGGTATTGAAAAAAGTTTGATGAAGGGGTGAATGCTTTGTAAGACTTCACCTATTTCTTATCTGAAAAAATGACAACATTGACAGCCTATTTGACAAATAGAATGCGAAAGGTTTCAAAAAAAGAATTAATTCTTTGATTTTGCCTGAATTTTTGTCACGATAAAGTTTGTGTTTTCGAAAATCCTTTTTATCTTTGCAAACAGAAAAATAGGTTGAGGGGATAAGTACTTAATAGGTCTTCCCACAACAATTAATTACGAACATCCTAATTGTCAGTAAAAATAGATTATAAATTTTGAGTTAATTACTGTTTTTGGAGGAGGTTCTTCGCGATGAAGGGGCTCCTTTTTTCATGCCTTTTTGTGAACGGTTGTTCGTTTAGTTTTCATTATCCCTCTTTATTTTCTTGCATTTTTGCTAGCATCTCAACTCAAATAGGTCGTTAGTGTGGTTTAGATTTTGTGTATTGTTGAACACATTGCCTATGTTATGCTTAAAGACGAAGTGCACTATGTCTTCAAGAATAACGCAAACAAGATACCGATAAGCAGATGCAAGGTTAGCTGGAAGCATGAAAAGAATATAACAACATCGGATAAGCCCTTTAACAACCGATTGGGATTAAATTGTCTTTTCTTTTAGCATTGCTGGCATAATGCCTGTTATGGCGTGCTTACAAAGGGCACATTCAAAGGCCAAACTTTTGCTCTTGCGCATTGTCAAAGTACAAGGGCAGTGGCTAAATTCGGGTCAGTCCTAAAACCCAGTTGTAAGCTTCCCCCTCATGCACATAATTTCATA
>NZ_CALKQY010000017.1:0-6438 GCF_937990675.1 Hoylesella shahii
GGCAGTTGGAACTTTTTTCATGCTAAACTTATCCCGAACTCAAGTATTTGAAATATACCGAAACCTTAACGAACATAAAGTAATTATTTTAACTAAAACCAACTTATGAAAAAGCAAGTACTATCATTAGGTCTAGGATTGTTGAGTGTAACCCTGCTCAACGCCCAAACCACGCCTTGGCCAGGGCATGCCATCGGCAATGGGGGAGAATATTATCTCTACAATGTCGCTACGGGCTTGTGGCTTCAAAACAACAACACTGTAAAAGACGGATGGGCAACGGCCGTTAACGTGGGTACGCGCGGCCTACCCATCACCCTTGAAAAAACAGGAGCAAAGACGTTTAAGCTACGTTCCAGCTTTCGTGGAGGTAACGGCGTCTCTAATAAAATTGGCGATGCCGGCCTGCTTTACTGGGATATGCCGGCTGCAAACATAGGTGCATGGAATATGTCGCCTACCGACAATGCCCAATCCATACACGGATACTGGTTAGAATGCGATGCCTTGGTGCTAGGAGCAGACAATAACCTGCTCACATTAGATAAGGAGAAGAACAGCGTTTGGCAGCTTGTTACACGAGAAGAACGTATTGCCGACGCAAAGGCGAAGGCCTCTGCTGACCATCCCGTGGACGTAACGTGGCTCATTGATGCACCCGACCTCGTGACAAAAAATACCACTTACAAACTGGATTGTACAGCTGCGCCTAACACCGAACATTCTACTTATCAAGGCGGCTGGAACATTGTGAAGGCAAATACTATCCAAGAGTTCTGGAACACGCAAACATTCGACTTCTATCAAACTATCAGCGGATTGCCCAACGGCACTTATAAGTTCTGCGTACGTGGATATTATCGCGACGGTTCAAGCGAAACGCGCGACTATGCGATGTACGGATATGGTGCCGACAAGTTTATCAATGGCACTGAACAACTTCGCGCCACCTATTATGCCAACGGCACTTCTGCCCCCATCATGTCTCTTTACGCAGGTGCGAAAAAAGCTCCTGAAGAGGGATTTAGTTTCCAAGCCGAACGCGAGAACAAGCAAAATAGTGGGTTATACGTACCCAACAACCCTCACGAAGCCAACTATGCCTTATGGAAGGGCAATTACCAAAACGCCGAAATAACCGTTACTGTCACAGATGGAACACTAAAATTTGGCGTTAAGAAGGAGAATGGCGTTGTCGACGATTGGTGCGTAATCTCTAATTTCTCTTTAAAATACCTTGGTTCGAAAGTTCTTCAAACTGCAGAAGAGGCTTTGAAAGGCCTTAAAGAGATACTTGCCACAACAAAAGCGTTTAAAGGTGCTGTCGCTCCTGCTTTGAGCAAGCAATACACCGATGCTATTGCAGCTGCCAAAAAGGCCCTCACCTCTACCGACCCTGTGGCCATTAACGCCGCAACCTCCAACTTACAAAAGGCCTACGATGCCGTTTCTGCCTGTTCAGAAAGCTATTCAGCTTTGGCAAAAACGACTGAAATTTGCAAAAACATCAATAAGAACAACGACGCACAGCTTAATGCAGCCACTGTAAAGGCCGAGAAGGTGGCCAAAACCGCCACGACCAATGCCGACATGAAGGCGGCTCTTGTAGACCTGCGCGTAGCTCGTAAGATTGCTGTTGCCGACAAGATGCCCGACATTTACAAGGGTGCCAAAGCCGGTGCAGGCGAATTCTACTTCTATAACGTGGCCTCTCAGAAGTTCCTTATGGGTGGTTCCGATTGGAATACGCATGCTGCCGTAGACGTTCCTGGCGTGCTCTTTACCGTCACAGCCGAAGGAAACGCTTTCACCATCAACCGCAATGGAGGTAAAGATGGTAATTACCTTGGTTATAATGGCTATACCGATATTCCTGGGAAAGATGTTTGGGCGTTTGTTCCCGTTGCTGGCAAGACCGACATTTACAACATCGTGAAGGGCGACAACCATGCCCAAGGATTGGCTTTTGCGCCACAATCTAACACCGATGCTGACGAGGCTATGGATAAGGAGTTCTGGAATACTGTTTCTGTAGAAGCCCCTGTTGCGAAGAATGCCAACGCCGAATGGAAGCTTGTTACCAAGGCCGAACGTGATGCGCTGCTTGCAACGGCCACCGAAACCCGTCCTGTTGATGCCACTCACCTGCTTGTTAGCCCAGGTTTCAACCGCCCTGCAATGCTTGAAGGTTGGAATGCCGACCGCAAGGGCGACTTTAAAGATGCAAATCTTGGCGTTATTGACCGTGGCAGACATACAAATATGGTGTGCGAGGCATACTATCTGCAATCGTTCGAGGTAAATCAAACCATAAGCAACTTGCCCGAAGGTTACTATCAAGTGAACATGACTGGGTATTATCGCGATGGCAGCCGTGAGGCGTTGCAACAAAAGATTGCCAACGGAGCTACTCCCGCACGTCACGCTATGCTCTATATCGAAAACAAAGGTAAAGGCGACGAGGTCGCACTGCCGTCAATAGCAGCGGGTATGGACCAATGTCCAGGCATCGGTTGGACAGGCATAGTAGGCGAACAACCCGACAACGTGATGGATGCAGCTGAATATTTCGAATGTGGACTTTACAAAGTTTACACCCATATTATTAAGGTTGGTCCCGATGGTGAACTAACGATCGGTGTCACCAAAGACAAACAAGTGGACAACGATTGGGCAGTGTTCGATAACTTCCGCCTTACATACTTCGGCAAGCACGTTTCTCAAGACATTATCAACGGTATCAACACCGTTAAAAACAATGTCGTTGAGGATGGTAAGATCTACAACCTGCAAGGCGTGGAAGTAAGACGTCCGCTCAAGAGTGGTATCTACATCTGTAATGGTAAGAAATTCATCGTAAAGTAAGATTTTTCAGGTTTGATTGTTTTCAGCATCTGGGGCTTAGACACATTTGTGTTGAGCCCTGGCTATTTTTATGTCATGCCAACTACTCGCAGCTCTTATACTGCACTGTATAAACATCTTACAGGTAACTGATGATATTACCATGTATTCAATAAGTAATTTTTATGTCCGTTCAGGATAAGAGAAATAGCCCAAGCCTCGGATTTCTGTCCGTTTCTATTTTATTTATCTAAGGTATCGGAAGGCCTTCTTTTCCCATTGAATTTTACCCCTGTTCGAGATAAAATAAGGTCCTATTACATGGCTTTGTAATTTATATAAATTACCCTCCAATTTGAGTCAAAATAGAGAGCAATCTCAGCCATTTCGCACGGTAATCCCACTCAAATTACCTTGTAAACTGATAGGAGTTACGTCTTTATCGAACTCATGTATATAATTTTACACACGTATGAGATGCTCTCTCTGTACAGCATTGCCTCCGACAACCACATGTTACATATGGGTATGGGGCAGCGAACAACATGGGGTCACGTGCCGCTTTTTCATCATTATCGGTGAGAAAAAAATAAAAGATGCCCGTTTCTTGTATTTTTTGAACGATATGTTGTATCTCTACAGTACAATTCTCACTAACTTTGCTGATGAATTTACCACTTTATATATAAAACGTTTCCTTGGGGAATACATAATATCGTGGAACAGAATAAAAAAATTAAATCAATATATTTATGAAAAAAAAACATCTAAACATCTGTGGCCAAATACTCGCATGGGGAATCCTGCTGTTTTGTGCCGCTTGTATGTCGGCATGTCGAAGCGATGATGCTGCCGACTCTTCGGAAAAGTACGACCCTTCTCGGCCCGTTACTGTGACAGACTTCATCCCTAAAACAGGCGGAGTGGCTCAAAGGTTAGTTGTATATGGCAGTAATTTCGGCAACGATGCTTCCAACGTCAAGGTTACTATTGGCGGACAACGTGCCATTCTCATCAGCGTTAAAGGCGATTGCCTATACTGTTTGGTACCGCCCAAAGCCTATACGGGCGAGGTTGTGGTATCTGTTGGCGGCAAAACAGCCAATGAACAGAGTGCTACTGCCGGCAGTAAATTTAATTACGAACGAAAGATGGTTGTGAGAACACTTAGCGGCATACGTAACCAATTCGATGATCAAGGATGGCATGACGGTCCTTTCAAGACGGCCACGGGATTTGCCGGTGAAGGCTGCCTTACTTTCGACCCGCTATATCCTAACATTTTATACGTCGTTTATGATGAAAACGCGCACGGTATACAAGCGCTCGACTTAGAAAAGAAAGAGGTAAAAACTATCCTTTCTATGTCTAAGTTTGATAACCAGAGGTTACGTTCTATTGATTTCTCGCATGACGGACAATATATGCTCATCTCTACCGACCGCGATGACCGTCAGCTACAGAGTCCCAGTGTGTGGATTGTGAAGCGAAACAGCGACGGCACTTTCACCGATGGCTCTAAATCGCAGATCTTGGCTGCATATAAACAATGTAATGGGGCAGCCGTACATCCCATAAACGGAGAACTTTACTTCAACAGCTATGAGCGTGGACAGGTGTTCCGCCTCAATATGGACAATTACTTTAATACCGTTGAAGGTGGTGGAACGTGGTATCCCAATTGGACCAATGGTAATTTTAAAGAGTTATTCACTATTCAAGATGTCAGTTGGGAGTTCAAGATTTTCATTCATCCTACGGGTAAATATTGCTATATCGTAGTTATCAACAAACATTATATACTTCGTTCCGACTACAATGAGGCTACTAAAAGTTTTGCTCCACCATACGTTGTGGCAGGGCAGGCACGAAACAACGGTTGGGTAGACGGCGTCGGTACGGGAGCGCGTGTAAACAGACCCTATCAGGGTTGCTTCGTAAAAAATAAACAATATGTAGCCGAGAACCGCGATGACGTGTACGACTTCTACTTCTGCGATAACAATAACCACTGCATACGCTACCTTACGCCAGATGGAATCATCCGCACATATGCAGGGCGTGGCACTTCTTCGCAAGCTGGCGATGGCAACATGTGGGGAACAGAAGATGGTGACCTAAGAGAAGTAGCTCGTTTTAATAGTCCTACGGGTATTGCCTACGATGAAAAGAATAATACATTCTACATCCTTGATACTAAAGGACGCAAGATACGCACTATTTCAATGGAAAAATAAAACGCCAATTAGAGCAACAAGACAATGAAAAAACTATTCATATTATTCTGGATGTCGTGCTGCATCGTGTTTAATGCATTAGCACAGGAACAGCTGAATATCTCGGGAACCGTGACCGATGCTGCAGGAGAAGCTCTCATCGGCGTCAGCGTCACCGTAAAAGATGCCAAGGGACTGGGTACTATCACCAATATTGATGGAAAATATAACATCAAGATGCAGCAGTATCAGACGTTAGTGTTCTCTTACATTGGTTACAAGCCCGTGAGTGTGCTGGTTAAAGGCGACAAAAAGGTAATCGACGTACAGATGTCAGAAGAAAAGACAAATGCCATTGATGAAGTTGTCGTCACTGGTCTCGGCACACAAAAGAAGCTTACGGTGACTGGGGCTATCACCAATGTAGACGTATCCCAGATAAAACAATTCCCCTCATCAAACTTCACTAATGCTTTGGCGGGCAACGTTCCAGGCATCATTGCCATGCAGTCATCAGGGCAGCCGGGTAAAAGTACATCGCGCTTCTGGGTCCGCGGTATTTCAACCTTTGGAGCCAGTGCCTCTGCAATGATACTTGTAGATGGCTTTGAGCGGAATAACATTGATGACCTGAATATAGAGGATATCGAGAGTTTCTCTGTATTGAAAGATGCTTCGGCAACAGCTATCTATGGTTCGAAAGGTGCTAATGGTGTAATTCTTATTACTACCAAGCACGGTAAAGCCGGAAAAATAAACATCAACGTAAAAGGCGAGGCTTCGTATAACACTCGGACCATTACGCCGAAGTTTATAGATGCACCCACGTATGCTAACTTGCTCAATGAGGCACGTGTAACCCGTAACCTCGCGCCACAGTATCAACCCGAAGAGTTAGCACTTATCAGATCGGGATTGGATCCCGATTTCTATCCTAACGTAGACTGGTCAAAACTGCTGCTCAAAAACGGGGCTATGAGTTATCGGGCTGATTTGAGTATGAGTGGGGGTGGAAACACGGCCCGTTATTTTGTTTCACTATCGTATGTGGAAGATCAAGGCATGTATAACACCGACGAGACACTACGTAAAAAATACGACACTAATGCCAATTACAAACGCTGGAACTACCGTATGAATGTGGATATAGATGTTACTCCGACGACAATCATCAAGTTGGGTGTGTCGGGCAACCTCAACAAACGTAACAGTCCCGGTCTCGGCGACCAATACCTGTGGAGCGAACTCTTTGGCTTCAATGCCCTTAGCTCTCCTGTCCTTTATTCCAATGGTTATGTTCCGGCCTATGGAAACAATGTCCATCAAATGAATCCCTGGGTCTCATCCACACGTACAGGATACACCGAAGAATGGGACA